>JASGDW010000179.1:0-3383 GCA_047606965.1 Microbacterium sp. | reverse complement strand
TCGGCCGTCGTGCTGGCCACGGAGCACTCCATCGCCGCGTACGGCATCGTCGGCGCCGAACGCTACGGGCCGGTGTTCCTCATCGCCCTGTTCCTCGTGCGACCGCTGTCCTACTGCCTGATCACCTGGGCGACCCTGCGCGTCGTCCGGCGCCTGACCGCCGCAGGCGTCGGCGGGCAGCAGCCCCGCATCCGTCTGCTGCGGCGTGAGACGACGGACGTCGAGCCGGGAGAGCGGCCGCTGGTGGAGGCCAGGGAGCTGACCGTCCGGCATCCGGATGCCGCCCGGGCGCGCCCCGACGGCGTCTCGCTGCGTGTCGCTCCCGGCGAGGTGCTGCTCGTGCTCGGGCCCAGCGGGTCGGGGAAGTCCACGCTCGCGCTCAGCCTGAACGGACTCGTGCCGCAGGCGATCCCGGCGGAGGTGACCGGCAGCGTGCACGTCGCCGGCCTCGACACCGCCCGGCATCCCGTCGCCGGTCTCGCCGGGCGCATTGGCATGGTCTTCCAGGACCCGGACGCGCAGGTGGTCACCACCCGCGTCCTCGACGAGGTGTGCTTCGGCCCGGAGAACCTCCTCGTCCCCGCGGACGAGGTGCTGCGCCGGGCCGAGCAGGCGCTGCGCAGCGTCGGGCTGTGGGACCGGCGCGACGACGACCCCGCCACGCTGTCCGGCGGCGGCCGGCAGCGCCTCGCGATCGCCTGCGCACTCGCGGCCGGAGCCCCGCTGATCGTGCTCGACGAGCCCACTGCCAACCTCGACTCGGCGGCGGTCGTCGAGGTGTACGCCGTGCTGCGCGAGCTCACCCGCGAGCTCGGCATCGGCCTGGTGCTCATCGAACACGACCTCGACTCCGCGATCGAGCTCGTCGACACCGTGCTCGTGCTGGATGCTGCGGGCCGGACCGCCTTCCACGGTCCCGTGCGTGAGGTGCTCATCGGGCACGCCCGCGAGCTGCTCGCGCTCGGCGTCTGGCTGCCGGTCGCCGCTCTCGCCGCGCTTCGGCTCGAGGACGCCGGCACCCCGATGTCCCCGCTTCCGCTCACCGTGGACGAGCTCGCGCAGCGACTGGACGAGACGGACGCCCTCCCCGCGCCTCCTGCGGAGGATGCCGCGGTGCCGCCCGGCGCCGAGGCGATCGTCCGCGTCCGCTCGCTCACCGCCGCGCACGGCGACCGCACGGTCTTGGACGGCGTCGACCTCGACATCGCGGCGGGAGAGTTCCTCGCGATCCTCGGCGTCAACGGCGCCGGCAAGACCAGCCTGCTCCACCGGATCGCCGGCGTGATCGCGCCGCCCGCCGGGACCGTCCAGGTCGCCGGGCTCGACCCCGCCTCCGCGGATCCCACCCGGCTGGCCGGGCGGATCGGGTACGTCTTCCAGAACCCGGAGCACCAGTTCGTCGCCGACACCGTCGCCGACGAGCTCGCCCACGGGCTGCGGGTGCAGGGCGCCGACGAGCAGGTCGTCCGGGAGCGCGTGGAGGAGATGCTGCACCGGCTGGGCCTGGCCGAACTGCGTGACCGGCATCCGTTCCGGCTCTCCGGCGGCCAGAAACGGCGCCTCTCGGTCGGCACCGCCCTCATCGTGGAACCCGCCGTGCTCGCCCTCGACGAGCCCACCTACGGCCAGGACCGCGAGCACGCCGTCGCGCTGCTCTCCCTGCTCGAAGGCCTGCACCGGCAGGGGACCACGATCGTCATGGTCACCCACGACACCCAGCTCGTCGCCGACTACGCCTCCCACGCCGCGGTGCTCTCCGCTGGGCGACTGCTCGCCCACGACACCGTCGCAGCGGTGCTCGCCGGTCCCGAGCTGCACGCCGCCGGCGTGCTCCCGCCGCCGCTCGTGCGGGCCACCGCCGGGCTGCGCCGGCATCCGCACTGGCGCGGCATCGCACGCCTCGGCGACTTGCCGGAGGCGCGGACATGATCACCGTCGCGTTCGCATCGCCGGCCGCACGCCCCGCCGGGTTCCTGCGCCGTCTGAACCCGCTCGCCAAGATCGCCGCCGTGCTGCCCGCCATGATCTCGCTCTTCCTCGTCCGCGGAACCGGGATCCCGCTCGTCTTCGGAGTGATCGCGCTCGTGCTGCTCGTCGCCGGGGCGCGTCTGCCCGCCCGACTGACGGTCCTCGTCCTCCTCGGCGCGCCGCTCATGACGCTCGCCCTGTCGCTGGGGTTCAGCGTCTGGGTGGATCCCGCCCGCATCGACCAGGGGGCCGTGCTGCTGACCGTCGGAGAGTGGCGGTTCACCACCGGGATGTGGCTCATCGGGTTCGGCACCGCCCTGCGGATCGTCGCGATGACGTGCCTCGCCCTCGTCCCCGGCCTCACCACCGTCGGCGCCGATCTCGCGCACGCCATGATCCAGCAGCTGCACGTCCCCTATCGCGTCGGCTACGCCGTCCTGACCGCGTTCACCTTCCCGCCGCGGCTGCGTCGTGAGGCCTGGTCTGTCCGGGCCGCCTACCGTGTCCGCGGCAGGGTCGCCGGTCGTGGATACGCCGGCCGCGTTCAGGAAGCGGCGCGGCTGCCGGTCCCCGTGCTCACCGGAGCAATCCGGCATGCCGAACGCGTCGCCCTCACGATGGACTCCCGCGGTTTCGGCGCGCACCGCACGCGCACCGAACGGCATCCGATCCGTCTGCATGCCACGGGCGTCGTCTTCGCCGTCGCAGGGTGGGCGGTCACCGCCGGCATCCTGATGTTCGTCTGAACGGAAGGATCACGTGCACGCCCGTCTACGCGAAGCCGGCCGTGTCGGTCGAGGCTGCCGCAGAGCCGATGCCGCAGGCGCTCGAGGACGGCCTGCGATGCGGGCAAGGTCACGCGCACCCCTGCGCGCGGGTGTCGTCTTCCATGCAGCGGGCTAGCCTGAGGCGATGGAACCCCGCACGGCGCTCGAGCTCATGCGGTCTCGCTTCCAGGCGTTCCGGCACGCGGATGCGGACTGGCTGCGGCGCACCTGGCATCCCTCGACGCGTCCCGCGCTCCTCGACCTCAGCGACAATCCGCAGTGGCGCGGCCTGCAGATCGTGGACACGGTCGCCGGCGGCGAGCAGGACGATGCCGGCGTTGTCGAGTTCCGCGCGACGTACCGGATGCCGGGCGGCATCGGCGTCCTGCACGAGCGCTCCCGCTTCCGGCGCGAGCACGGCCGCTGGTTCTACGTCGGCGGCGACGTGATCGACGACTGAGCCGGCCGGATCGGACGGTCCGCGTGCGCCGATCCCTCGCCGTGAGCCCGACCCCGCCGCCGCCCGGGTGTCAGTGGGCGACCACCGCCGGCGCGCCGGAGTCGGCGGGCTTGCGGATCAGCAGCGCGCCGGCGAGGGTCGGGATCGCCGCGATCGCGGCGAAGACGAAGGCTGCGCGGGTGCCCGCC
>JASGDW010000178.1:0-13475 GCA_047606965.1 Microbacterium sp. | reverse complement strand
GGATCTTGGCGACCGCGTTGTAGACCTGCTCGACGCACACGCCGATGAAGTCGACGAACATGATCTCGACGACCGGTCGGTAGCCCTCCATCGCGAGACCCACGGCCATGCCGGTGAACGCCATCTCCGAGATGGGGGTGTCGAGCACCCGTTGAGGGCCGAAGGCCTTCAGCAGCCCCCGTGTCGAGCCGAAGACGCCTCCCTGCGCGGCGACGTCCTCGCCGATGACGAGCACGGTGGGGTCGGCCTCCAATTCGAGCCGCAGCCCCTCGGCGGTGGCCTGCGACACGTTGACGTTGCGGGTGGCCGTGACGGTCATGCCGTGATCTCCTCTCGAGCGGCGTTCGGCACCAGGGCGGACACGAAGACGTGGTCGCGCGCGGTGCGTGCGGGCGGCTGCGCGGCGGCCCTCACCTCGGCCAGGGCGTCGCGGATCTCCTCGTCCGCCGACGCGGCGAGCTCGGCGAGGCGCTCGGGAGCGAGCACCCCGGACGCGACGAGCGCCTGCTCGGCGATGCGCAGCGGATCCTTCTCGGCGATGCGGCGAGCCTTCTCGGCGCCATCGCGGTAGAGGTCGAGGTCGCCCTCGTAGTGGCCGCGGAACCGGTAGCACATCGCCTCGACGATCGCGGGGCCCTCACCCGATCGGGAGTGGGCGAAGGCGCGACCGAGCGCCCCCGACACCTCGTCGACGTCGAGACCGTCGACGCGCTCGCCGACGGCGCCGTAGGCGGCAGCGCGCTCCGCGAGCGTGGCGGTCGCGCTGGCGGCGGAGAACGGGACGGAGATCGCCCACTCGTTGTTCTCGATCACGACGACGAGGCCGAGCCGAAGCACCCCCGCCATGTTCATCGCCTCGGCGAACCCGCCGGTGTTGACCGAGCCGTCGCCGACGACGGCGACGGCGACGGCATCCCTGCCCTGCAGCCGCGCGGCGTAGGCGTGGCCGAGCGCGACCGGGAGCGAGGCGCCCACGATGCCGGTGGTCGAGAACCGCTCCGCCGGGCTGAAGATGTGCATATGACCGCCGTAGCCGCCGCACAGCCCGGTCTCCTTCTCGAAGATCTCGGCCAGCAGCGGCACCGTCGGCACCCCCTTGGCGAGGGCGTGCAGATGGTTGCGGTGGGTGCTGGTGAGCGCGTCGTCGGCGCGCAGGTGCTCGGCGAGGGCGGCGGCGATGGCCTCCTGGCCGATCGCCGTGTGCAGCTCGCCGTGGATCTCGCCGCTCGCCACGCCCTCCAGGCATGCCTCCTCGAACCGCCGCATCAGGCTCATCAGCCGGTATCGCCGCTCCCAGTCCTCACGGCGCTCGATTCTCAGATCCATGCTTCCTCCAGTTCGACCACGGTCCCGGCGGGGGTCCAGCAGTAGACGGCACGCCCCTCGGAGAACTCGACGATCTCGCCGATGGGGCCGCCGCCGCCGGCGACGAGACGGGCCAGCGCCGCCTCCAGGTCGCGCACCTGATAGGCGCCGTGTCCGACGCCGACGTGCACGGGCAGCTCGGGCGGGGTGCCGGCGGGGACGCCGCGCACCTCGAGCAGCTCGAGCCGGGTGCCGGTGTAGGGAGCGACGAGCTGGGCGAGGTCGCAGACGACTCCCGTAAGCCCCACGGTGCGCTGGAACTGGTCGTCCATGTCACGCACCAGGAGCTCGACCTCGTAGCCGAGCGCATCGCGGTAGAAGTGGACGGCCTCGTCGAGCCGACGCACGACGAGTCCCGCGTGGTGCCAGCTCCACGCGCGCACGTCGCCGTGCTCGGACGGGGTGTCAGCGGGCGTTGGCATATGCGCTCCTCCTCGGATCGGCGCCGGCGGTGAGCAGGCGCTCTCCTGCCGGTGTGGAGACGGACATGACGGTCTGCACGCTTCCCGCGTCGAACTCGTTGGGCGGCCAGTCGACGACACGGTGACCGCGGCGTTCGAGCTCCTCGCCGACGCCTGCGGCGAAGGACGACTCGAGGAAGACGAGCGAGTCGCCGACCGGATGCGGGTGAAAGCCGCCGGGAAAGCTCGACCCGAACAGGCGCGGCGCCTCGACGGCGGCCTGCGGCGTGAGGCCGTAGACGTCGACCAAGAGCATGGCCTGCACGATGGCCTGCACGATGACGTCGCCGCCGGGGCATGCGGCGGCCCAGACGGCGTCGCGGCCGGCGTCGAGCGCGATCATCGTCGCCGGCGTGACGCAGGGTCGGCCGCCCGGCCGGAGCATGTTCGGATGACCGGGGATGAGCCGGCTCTGCACGCCGCGCGGCGAGCAGAGGATGCCGAGCTCGGGGATGATCGGGGCGCCGTCGAGGGTGTCGCTGGGCGAGGCGGCGAACGTCGCGCCGTGCTCGTCGACGACCACGATCGCGGTGGTCGAGGGCAGCGCGGGACCGGCCTGCCGCGAGGTGGGCAGATTCGGCAGCGCGCGCTCGCCGATCATGGCGGCCAGCTCACTCAGGTGGGCCTCGGAGAGCAGGGTCTGCGAGTCGATGCCGGTCGCGCGCGGGTCGCCGAAGCACCGCTCGCGCTCGCTGAAGGCGAGCTTGAGCGCCTCGACCACCTCGTGCGCGTAGTCACCGGTGTCGAAGGGGATGCCACGGATGCCCCGGCGCTCGAGGATGCCGAGGGCCTGGGCGATGATCGGACCCTGCGACCACGTGGGCGGCACGTGCACCCGCCAGTCGCCGAAGCCGACCGAAGGCGCCAGGTCGACGTCGGCGCGGAAGCCGGCGAGATCGGCGACGTCGAGGTGGCCGCCGCGCTCCGCGACGAACTCGACGATGGTCTGCGCGATCCCGCCGGTGTAGAACTCGGCGTGGGCGGCCTCGATGGCCTCCTCGCGCGTGGCTCCCGCCGATTCGGCCCTCTCCGCCGCAGCCGACAGCCGCCGGAGGGTGCGGGCCAGGGCCGGCTGGCGCAGCCGATGGCCGGCGGGGAGCGCCTCGCCGCCGGGCAGGAACACATCGGCGCTCGAGGGCCACTGCGCGAGGCCGGCGGACATGGTCGCGAAGTGCGAGGCGGTGCGGGGGTCGAGCAGGAACCCCTCCTCCGCGAGGTCGATCGCGGCGGCCACCACCTCCGGCAGGCCCATCGTGCCGAACCTGCTGAGCGCGGTGAGCCAGCCCGACACGGCGCCGGGCACGATGCTGGGGACGCCACCCAGCGGCAGGGCGCCGTCGTGCGCGGCGCGGATCTCCTCCAGGTTGGCGGAGGAACCCCAGACACCGACACCGGCGATGGCCGCCACCTCCGCGGAGCCGGCCTCCCGCACCAGGATGGGCGCGATGCCGCCGAGGTTGCACATGTCGACCTGCACCACGTTGGAGGCGAACCCGGCGGCGACCCCGGCGTCGACGGCGTTGCCGCCGCGGCGGAGGATCTCGGCGCCGACCTCGGTGACGAGCGGGTGCCCGCCGACGATCGCCCATCTCTCGCCGTACAGCGTGGGGCGCATCGACTCGGCCTGTGCGAAGACGCCTGCGACGATGCCGCCGCCCATCCCAGATCCCTGCGGCAGCGGATCGCCGGAGCGCGTGCGCGCCACCGGCGGGGTGTGCTGGTCGATCGTCATGAGGCGAGCTTCCCTTCGTGTCGGGGGCCGCCGGAGCAGCCCACGCGTGCGCGGAACACGGAGCCCGCGAGTGGCTCCGCGGCGAGTTCCTCGGCGGTGGCATCGATGCGGGCCGTCGTGACGTACAGCTCCTCGTCAGCGCCGAAGCAGCAGCTGCTGACCCGGGTTGCGGGGACCTCGACCTCGGCGGTGACGGTGCCGGCGCATGCGCCGGCGGTCTCGACACGCACGACCCGGGCGCCACCGAACACCGCGACCCAGAGCCGGTCATGCGCGTCCACGGCGAGACCGTCGAGCGCACCGGGCCCGGTGTGACGATGGAGCACGCGCGCGGCGCCGATGGCGCCAGTGGCGGGATCGTGCTCGATCGCGGTGATCATGCCGGCCTCGGAGTCGACGTGGAACAGGCGGGTGCCGTCGGCGGAGAAGCCGATCCCGTTGGCGAAGCCGATGCCGTCGCGCGCGGTCGTGACACCGTCCGAGCCGATCCGCAGCAGCGAGCCGGTCCCGGCGCAGCCCTCGTCTGCGACGACGCCGATCCACAGATGACCGCTGGGGCCGGCGACGCCGTCCGAGTAGCGGAGCCCGTCGGGCAGCTCAACGCCGAGCTCGCCGACGATGCGCCCGGCGTCGAGCACGACGATCCGGCGCCGCAGCGCGACGGCCGTGCGACCGTCGTCGAGGGGCAGGAGGGCGCTGAGGGTCTCCCCCGGGAACGCGTGCACGACTCGGGCCTGCCCGTCCCCGCCGCGCTCGAGCACGGTGCCGGCGAGCAGATCGCTCCAGCGCAGTCTGCCGTCGGGCATCAGACAGGGCGCCTCACCGAGCGAGGCGGTGCCGCGTGCCCAGAGCTGCGCGCGAATCGCGGTGCGGTGCACCTCGCGCCGCACCGCGTCCACGACCGGCCGGAGCGCATCGAGCCGACCCGCACGGGCGGGTGCGTCGCCCTCGAGTGCGTCGAAGAGGCGCTGCCGGGGGCCGGCGAGGTCGGCGAGGGCCCGGCCGGCGGCGACGACCTGGTGGCCGGCAACCCAGACGCGCTCGACGCAGTCGCGGTCCGCGGTGTGCACGATCGCCTCGATCTGCGCCGCGACGTCGGCCTCGACGGGCAGGTCGAGCGCGATGAGGTCGGCCGCCGCCCCGGGTTCGATGCGTCCCAGGCGTGCGTCGCCGACGGCCGCCGCTCCCCCGGTCGTCGCCATCGCGAGCACGTCGGCGGGGCTCAGCGGGTCGCCGGCCTCGGTCGCAGTGCGCAGGGCCTCGCGCATGACGGCGAAGATGTCAGGCGCTCCCGTGCCCTGGCTGTCGATGCCGAGGGCGGCGGGGATGCCGCGGCGCAGCCAGTCGGCGACGGGAGCCGCCCCGACCGACAGGGCGCGGTTGGAGACGGGGCAGTGCACGAGCACGGCCCGAGACGCCCGCACCCGGTCGAGCTCGACACCGGTGAGGTGCACGGCGTGCGCCGCCGAAGTGTGCGGCCCGAGGAGGCCGGCGGCGTCGAGCCGGTCGAGGGGCGGCGACGAGCCGCGCAGCCAGGTGCGCTGCAGCCGACTCTCGTGCAGGTGGGTGTGGACGCGGCGGCGTGCGGCGGCATCCCGGATCGCGCGGAGCGCGGGGTCGCCGGCCCACTGCGCGGCGACGGGCCCGATGGCCCAGCGGACATGCGAGTCAGGGTCGTCGAGGGGCACGAGGGCGACGAACCCTTCGACGTCCAGCAAGTGCGAGACGGCCGGGACAGCCGACCATATGCCGTCGGGGGGCTCGGGTGCGCGCTCGGCGCGGTCGGTGAACCCCGCCACGAGGAGCGCGCGGATGCCGGCTGCCCGGGCCGCGTCGGCCGCGTCGTGGCACAGCGCGGCGTATTCGCCGCCGGCGGCGAAGGTATGCAGCATCCCCTGCACGGTCGTGACGCCGGTCTCGAGCAGCTCGCCCGATGCCACGAGCACGTCGTCGCGCGTGGGCAGGGCGGTCACCGCCGCGAGGCTGCAGATCCACGCCTCCAGCGGGGCGGGCTCGATGCCCTGCGCCTCGAGCGGCAGGCCGCGCAGGTGCGAGTGCGCGTCGATCATGCCGGGCATGACCAGCCGGCCGCCGTCGATCTCGGTCGCGGCACGCGGACGCAGCCGGTCGGCGGGACCCACCGCGACGACGGTGCCCCCGTCGATCAGCACGCCCGCGTCGTGCAGCAGTATGCCGTCGTGGCCGGTGAGCACGGCATCCGCCCGGATGAGGACTGCGGTCACGTACGCACCGCCCAGCCGAGCAGCAGTCGCTCGATCAGACCGAGAGCGCTGAACAGCAGCCAGGCGACGACGGCCGAGAGCGCGACCCCGGCCCACATTGTGGGCACCTGCAAGGTGAGCCACGACTGCACGACGAGGCGTCCGAGACCGCTGCCGCCGATGATCCACTCCGCGGTCATGACGCCCAGCACGGCCCCGGGGGCCGAGATCTTCAACGCGCTGACGAAGGACGGCATCGCGAAGGGGATGCGCACGTGCACGTACTGGAAGACGGTGGAGGCGTTGATCACCCGGGTCAGCTCGATCGCCTCGGCGGGCACCGATCGCAGGCCGAGGATGACGTTGATGAGCGTAGGGAAGAACACGATCAACGCGGCGACGACCGTGGAAGCGGCGGGCCCCCGGCCGAAGGCGAGGATGAGGAACGGGGCGAGCGCCACGATGGGGATGGAGCGCACGAACACGGCCAGCGGGAAGACGAGGTCGGACAGCAGCCGTGAGGCGGTCACGATCACGGCGAGCGCCAGGCCGAGCGCGTTGCCCACGACGAAGCCGAGGAAGGTCGAGAGCACGGTGACGCCCGCGGCCACGAGCACCGCGCCCCAGTCGGCCTGGGTCACGATCGTCACGGGGCCGGGCAGCACGGTCACGGAGGTGCCGGCGAGGGAGGTGCCGAGCTGCCACACGGCGAGCACAACGAGCACGATCAGAGCCGTCACGAGCGTCTGACGACCACCCCTGGCGGCGACGCGCACGCGCGAGGAACGCTCTCGTCCGGCGGCGGCGCGGAGCACGCTCATGCCGCACCCCCTCTGGAGAGCTCGTGCCAGGGCAGGCTCAACCGTTCGACGATCGAGAAGAGCAGCACGATGATGCCGTTGATGGCCGTGGTGACCAGCAGCACGGTCCACAGCAGCGGCACGTTGAAGTTGAACATGGCCTGCAGGAGCATCACGCCCAGGCCGCTCTCGGCGCCCATCCACTCGGCGATGAGCGCGCCGATGAACGCGGCGGGCGCGGCGATCTTGAACGAGGAGAGCAGCGCCGGCAGCACCGCGGGGGCTCGCAGCGACCACAGCCGACGCCAGTAGCCGATGGCGAGCACGCGGCCGAGCTCCTCGACACGCGGGTCGAGGGTGCGCAACGCACCGGTGACGTTGACGAGCACCGGGAAGTAGGCGGCGAGCGCCGCGACGGCGATCTTTGCGGCGACGCCCAGCCCAAACCACGCGGTGAGGGGCGCGGCAATCGCGATGATCGGGATGGCGTAGAGCACGAGAGCGAGGCGGTACAGCGCATCTCCCACCATCCGGAACCGGTCGACCACGATCGCGAGCACGACGGCGCTGACGACACCGATCGCGAAGCCCGCTCCCGCCTCGGCGAGCGTGATGCCAGAGACGAGCAGGATCGCTCTGCTGCGCAGGACGAACGTCTCCACGATCTCCGTCGGGGGCACGAGCACGGCCCCCGGCGCGGCCACCGCCTGCCCGGCCAGCTGCCACAGCACGAGGACCGCCAGATAGAAGGCAACGACGACCGCGTGCCGCACCGGCGCTCTCACTCGTCCACGCCCTCGTAGGAGCGGCCGAGCAGTTCGGTCAGCTCCTGCTCATGGGCGACGAAGTCGGCATCCGTCATCGACTCCAGGGTGCGGGGGCGAGGCAGGTCGATCTCGCGCGTGGCGACGATGCGCCCCGGGTTGCGCCCCATGACGAAGACGACGTCGGAGAGGAAGACGGCCTCGGAGACGTTGTGCGTCACGAGGATGGCGGTGGTGCCGGTGGCCTCCCAGATGCGCTGCACCTCGGCGTTCATCTGGCGGCGGCGCAGTTCGTCGAGCCCGTTGAACGGCTCGTCGAGGAAGAGCACGCGAGGCTGCTCGATGAGGGCGCGGGCGATGGCGACGCGGCGCGCCATCCCGCCCGAGAGCTTGGCCGGCTGGTGGTGCTCGAAGCCCTCGAGCCCCACCAGCTGCAGCATCGCCATGGCCCGTTCGCGCCGCTCGGCGCGCGGCACGCGGCGCACCTGCAGCGGCAGCTCGACGTTGGCGAGCGCGGAACGCCACGGCAGCAGCACCGGGTCCTGGAACACGAAGCCGAACTGAGCGTCGGCGCGCGCCTGCGCGGGGGTGCGGCCGAACAGGTCGACGGCGCCGCGAGTGGCAGGGATCACGTCGGCGATGATGCGCAGCAGCGTCGACTTGCCACATCCGGACGGGCCGAGGAGGGTGGCGAAACCGCCCTCGGGGATGCGGAAGCCGACGTCCTTCAGCGCGACGTAGGTGCCGCCCTTGACACGGAACTCCTTGTCGACGGCGTCGACGACGATCTCGCCGCCGCGCGGAGCGGCCGAGGTCCTCACGCCAGCCCCAGGCGCAGGATGCGGGCGAGGTTCTCGCCCTCGGCGAGAGCACGGTCGGCGGCGTCCGGGATGGCGCGGGCGATCTTGGCGCGTTCGAGCACGAAGGCGCTGCCCGGCCAGTCGGTGCCCATCACGATCTTCTCCGGCCCGACGCGCTTGTACGCCATCTGCACCTCGAGCAGCTGGGTGCTGGAGGTCTCAAGATAGATGTGCGGGTTGCGCTCGGAGACGATGAGCGCTTCGGTGACGTTCCAGACGGTGCCCATGTGGGCGATCAGCACGGGGGCGTCGGGGAAGTTGCGCGAGATCTCCTCGATCGACAGCGGCGCGCACCACGGGTCGTCGAGCGCGTTGACCAACAGTGCGAGGCCCTCCTCGCTCGCGGCCCGGAAGATCGGGTCGAGCAGGCCGTGATCGGCGAAGTGGTACCCGTGGAGGGTCGGGTGGAGCTTGATGCCCTTGAGGCCGAGCCGCGCGCATTCCCGCAGCGACTCGACCGCTCCCGGCACGCGCGGGTTGACCTGCCCGAAGCCGATGATGCGATCGGGGTGGGCGGCGACGACCGAGGCGATGTAGGGATTGTCGATGCTCTGACCGAGAGAACAGCCGACCGCCATGTCGACGCCCGCCTCGTCCATGTGGGCGATCATCGTGTCCGGGGTGAAGGACTCGGCAGTGAGGTAGTCGGAGGTACCGGAGGCCTCCCAGATGTTGTTGTACGCGTCGATGATCATCGTGGGCTCCGGGGTGTCGGGATGGGTGGCGGATGGTGCCGGGGCGGCGTGGACCGCGCCGCCCCGGCGGAGGCGTCAGTTCAGCAGGGAGGTGGAGCTGCCGTAGACGTCGTCGAGCACCGAGGTGTCGACCACGTCCGCGGCATCGATCGGTGCGCTCAGGGTGCCTGCAGCGACGAGCGAGTCGATGATCTTCTGCATCTTGTCGACGTCGATGCGCAGGACGCCGGTGGGCGAGTCGATGAACGACGCCTGGATCTCGGCCGTCTTGGTCTCGGTGTCGAGGTCGAGCCCCCCGGTGGGGTTGACGTCGTTCACGACGAGGGCAGCGCCGTCGGTCGGGTTGGCGTTCATCCACTCATAGCCCTTGACCGAGGCCGTCATGAAGCGCTCGATGAGGTCACGATTCTGCTCGAGGTTCTCTTTGGTGGTCACGATGATGTTGCCGTAGCTGGGCACGCCGAGGTCTTCGAGGGAGAGGTAGTCGACGTCGAGTCCCTGCAGTTCGAGCGAGGCGCCTTGCGAGGTGGCGTAGCCGCCGTATCCCTGCACCTGCCCGGTGACGAGCTGGGTGGGATCGGAACCCGCAGGGACGATCGTGACGGTCGACATGTCGACACCATCGGATTCGAGCACGCTCGTGAGCTGGTCGATGCCGTTCTCCGGGTAGGCGATGGTCTTGCCCTCGAAGTCCGCGGCCGTGGTGATGGGATCGCTCGACAGGCTCATGATGGCCATGGGCGAGGTCTGGAACACCGTGCCGATCGCGACGAGATCTTCGCCGCTCTCGACGGCCTGGAGGAAGAGCGTGTTGTCCTCGTCGCCGAGCAGGGCGGCCCCGCTGCTGACCTGCTGCCAGGCCAGGATGTTGGATCCCCCGGCGGTGAAGGTGGGTGCGATGCCCTCGTCGGCGTAATAGCCCTCGGCGTCGGCCGCGAAGAACCCGCCGAACTGGGTGATCTTGAGCCAGCTGAGCTGGTAGTTCACCGACTCCAGAGCGTCGCCGCTCGACGAGCCGGTGGATCCGCCGGCGCAGCCGGCGAGGGCGATGACGGATGCGGCGACGGCCGCGGCGGCGGCGAGGGACCGGGCAAGGGATGCGCGAGAGCGGGACATGGTCACTCCTGGAGACAGGCGGGAAGGGGAGGTGGATGGCGCGGAGATACGACGGCTCCTCCGCCGGCTCGGGTGCTCCCGGCGGGTTCTCCCTCATCGTCAGCGTGCGCGGAGAGGGCCCGCAATCGACACACTGCTTCGATAAGCCGAACGCGACGCTACAGAGTGTCAACTCCAGAAGGGTTTCGCCGATGTTAGATCCCTGTAAATCAGCGCGATGACTCGCGACCTTCGCGCGATACGCCAACGTAATGTCACGCCACGTCGACGTAATCTGTGCGCCACGAACGTGACGACCCTCTCGATTGCCGCCCGGGCTCAGCGCGCGCCGACCGGGACGACGGCCACGAGCACGACCTCGCGGCCGCGCTGGGTCAGCCGCGCCCGGGTGCCGAGCTGCCCGACCCCGCGGAGCCGCACCGCGCCGCGCAGGACCCCGGGGCTGGCGACCTCGACCTCGAGGCATCGCCGCTGGCGGGGGCCGACGGCCCGCAGGCGCACGGTCGCCCGCTTGGCGGCGGAGTGCTTGACCGCGTTGACGAACGCCTCGCTGGCGATGTCGGCGACCTCGCGAGCCGTCACCGGGTCGCCCAGCGCGGCGGTCGCGCCGGGGTCGATGTCGCAGTCGATCCGCATCACCTGCGACCACGCCGACAGGAGCGCGCCGAGAGGATCGTCCTCCGACTCTCTCGACTGCGGCGAGACGACCTCGTCCAGCGCCCGGTGCACCGCCGCGATGAACCCCTCGGTCTGCCCGCGCGTCGCGACCTCGTCGTCCAGCGTCGCGGCGAACACCACGCAGCGTCCCTGCACGGCGCCGTGCAGGGCGGCGGCCGCCGCGCGCAGGACCTCCGGGGCCGATCCCGGGCGCTGTCCGACCGGCCCCCGGACCGCTGCGAGGGCCTGCGTCAGCCGGCGCTGCTCGTGGTCCGAGCGTCCGACCGCGGCCTGGGCGATCGCGGCGAGCACCGTCAGCAGGGGAAAGGCCAGGAGCGGGATCAGCACCACCGGCCCGTCGACGACGGCGAGGGACGCCAGCGCGAGCACCCCGCCGGTGACGACGGCGAACCCCACGATCAGGATGCCGCGCGTCGAGGCCGTGCGACGACGCGAGGAGATCCGCAGCAGCAGCTCGGCGAGCACCTCGACCGCCAGCAGCGCCGACGCGCAGGCGAGCAGCTCGAGCGGCGGGAGGAAGCGGGACGCGTACGGCACAGAGGTCACGAGGTAGAGCACCCCGACCAGGCCCACCGGCGGCGGGGCGAGCCTGGCCCACATCGCCGGCGGCACGACCGCGCCCGAGGAGCCCGCCCGGTCGGCCCTGTCGGCGAGCCGATGGCTGGCGGCGCGGACCTCCTCGAAGAGTCCGCGCACCCGCTCGAAGTCGACGACGCCCTCCCGCAGGCCGTCGACGCGACGACGGAGCCCGTCGACGACGACGACGACCCCCGTACGGGCGCGGCGCGTCGCATCGTCGTCCCCGCCGAGGACGGCGAGGGCGGCGCGCAGCCGACGGTTGACGGCCGCGGCGGTGACCGTCTCCTCGACCGCGACGGCGACCATCGACATCAGCACGAACCAGCTCACGACGTTGGTGAGCATCCGCAGCGGCCACCCGGCGACGTCCATGCCGACCAGGGAGTCGCCGAACAGCAGGTCGTTCAGCGGAGGCCGCAGGACCGAGACCACGACGACGGCTCCGAGCACCGCGACCGCGCGGCTCCACGAGCGGACCAGCACGCGTTCGGCCCATGCGGCGGGCAGCACCACGGCGACGCAGACCACCCAGCTCAGCAACGACGCGAGCAGCGCCGCCGGCAGCTGAGCGGCCCCGTCCACCCCGGCGAACGCTCCGAGCACCGTCAGCGCGGCGGGCAGGCTGATCGACGCCGACCACCACGTGAAGAAGCGCCCTCCGGTGACCGCCCGCCACCATCGCCGGGCGAGGCCTGTCATCGCGATCGTGTGCCGCTCCGGCGGACCGGTGCGTGCCTGCCGCGCTGACCCATCGCTGCCCCTCCGCGGGACGCGACCCGTGGCGTCCGACTCATGACTCTAACGGCCAGGGGCGACGCCGTCAGAGCACCGACAGGGCCGCGTCGAGATCCGCGATCAGATCATCGGCCGATTCGATGCCCACCGACAGGCGCACGAGCTCGACAGGGACGGCCAGCTCCGTGCCGCGGACCGAGGCGTGCGTCATCTCGTCGGGGTAGTTCACGAGCGACTCGACGCCGCCGAGCGACTCGGCCAGGGTGAACAGCCGGGTGGACTCGGCGAACCGACGCGCGGCGGGGCCGTCGGCGAGCGCCAGGGACACCACGCCGCCGAAGCCCGTCATCTGCCGAGCGGCCAGATCATGGCCCGGATGCGACTCGAGCCCCGGGTAGTACACCCGCGCGACGCGGTCGTGCGCCGCGAGGAACCGGGCGACGGCGTCCGCGTTCTCGCTGTGCCGCTGCATCCGGATCGCCAGCGTCTTGATGCCCCGCGTCGTCAGCCACGCGTCCAACGGCCCCGACACCGCGCCGGCGGCGAACTGCAGGAAGCGCACCTGCTCGGCGAGCGCGTCGTCGCCGGTGACGATCGCGCCACCGACGACGTCCGAGTGCCCGCCGAGGTACTTCGTCGTGGAGTGCACGACGACGTCTGCGCCCAGCGCGAGCGGACGCTGCAGCGCCGGCGAGGCGAACGTGTTGTCGACGACCACCAGCGCGCCGGCGTCGTGCCCGAGCCGCGCGAGCCCGGCGACGTCGCTGATCTTCAGCAGCGGGTTCGACGGCGTCTCCACCCACAGGATGCGGGCGGGCCGTTCGACCAGGGCCGCCGCGACGGCCGCCAGGTCGCTCATGTCGACCACGCGCACGCCCACGCCCCACGGCCCGAGGATCCGCGCGAGCAGGCGATGCGTGCCGCCATAGACGTCGCTGCCGAGCAGCACCTCGTCGCCCGGACGCAGCACGGCCCGCAGCAGGGCGTCCTCGGCGGCCAGCCCCGAGGCGAAGGAGATGCCGTGGGCGCCGCCCTCGAGCGCGGCCAGCTGCTCCTCCAGCGCGGTGCGCGTCGGATTCCCGCTGCGACCGTACTCGTAGCCCCGGCGCAGCCCCCCGATGCCGTCCTGGGCATAGGTCGAGGAGAGGTGGATCGGCGGGATGACCGCACCGGTGGTGGGGTCGGCCTCCTGGCCGGCGTGCACGGCCAGGCTGTCGAAGCCGTGAGCGGCGGGATTGGTCATCGGTCTGCTCCTACGGAGGTCGTGGTGGATGCGGCCGGCTCGGCCGTCGCGGCGAAGCCGCGCTCGCGCATCCACTCGTCGTCGTAGATCTTGCTGAGGTATCCGCGGCCGTGGTCGGGCAGCAGCACCACCACCACCGCGTCCGCGGGCAGGTCCCGCGCGACCCGCAGGGCGGCGGCGACCGCCATGCCGCTGGAGCCGCCGACCAGCAGCGCCTCCTCCCGG
>JASGDW010000177.1:0-3046 GCA_047606965.1 Microbacterium sp. | reverse complement strand
CACCGCGGTGATCGACGCCCACGGGCGGGAGGCGTTGGACACCGGCGTGCGGCTGGGCGTCCCCGCCGGCCGGATGGTCGCGATCGCCGGGTATGCCGCCGTCGACGAGCTCGGCGTCCACAACGCGGAGCGCGCCGCCCGGACGCCGGCGAACCTCCTGAGGCTCGCGGGCGCCGTCGTCGCCGGCCGGCTCGTGTTCCCCGTGGCCGCGACCTATCCGCTCGACGAGGTCGTCGCGGCCTTCGCCGCCGTGGACGGCTCGCACGCCCCCGGCAAGATCCTCGTCCTGCCCTGACGCCCCCGCCCCGCGCGGGCGGGACGCGGGGGCGGGACGGCGGGGTCAGCCGCGCCAGACCGTCTTGAGGTTGCAGAACTCGCGGATGCCGGCGGCGGCCAGCTCGCGGCCCACGCCCGAGTCCTTCACCCCGCCGAACGGCAGCTCCGGGTACGAGGCGGTCATGCCGTTGACGAACACGGCCCCGGCGTCGAGGTTCCGGATGAACCACTCCTGCTCCTCGGCGTCCGTGGTCCACACCGCGGACGAGAGGCCGAAGGTCGTGACGTTCGCGATCCGCAGGGCCTCCTCGCGGTCGGCGGCGCGGTACACCGTCGCGACCGGGCCGAACGCCTCCTCGAGGTGCAGGCGCATCTCGGGCGTGACGCCGGTGAGGACGGTCGGCTGGTAGAACCAGCCGTCGCGGTCGGGCACGAAGCCGCCGACCACCGCCGTCGCGCCCTTGGCGACGGCGTCCGCGACCTGGCTCTCGAGCTCGTCGCGGCCCGACTCGGTCGCGATCGGCCCGACGTCGGTCGACTCGTCGAGCGGGTCGCCGACCCTCAGCGCCGCGACCTCCTCCGAGAACAGGCGGATGAACTCGTCGTACACGTCGGCGTGGACGATGAAGCGCTTCGCGGCGATGCACGACTGCCCGTTGTTCTGGTTGCGGGCGTACGCCGCGACGGAGGCGGCCTTCTCGACGTCGGCGCTGGGCATCACGACGAAGGGGTCGGAACCGCCGAGCTCGAGCACGATGTGCTTGACCTCGGAGCCCGCGATCGAGGCGAGCGAACGGCCGGCCGGCTCGGAGCCGGTGAGCGTCGCCGCCTTCACGCGCGGGTCGCGCAGCACCGCCTCGACGCGCGCGGCGGGGATCAGCAGCGTGCCGAACGCGCCGACGGGGAAGCCGGCGCGCTCGAAGAGCGTGTCGAGGTACAGCGCGGCCTGCGGCACGTTCGAGGCGTGCTTGAGCAGGCCCGTGTTGCCGGCCATGAGGGCGGGCCCGGCGAAGCGCAACACCTGCCACAGCGGGTAGTTCCAGGGCATGACGGCGAGCACGACGCCGATCGGCGTGTAGATCGTTCCAGCGGCGGCGGCGCCGACCGTCGAGGGGTCGGCCAGCTCCTCGGGCGCGAGGAACTCCTCGGCGTGATCGGCGTAGTAGCGCAGTCCCTTGGCGCACTTGAGCACCTCGGCGCGCGCGGCCTTGACCGGTCGGCCCATCTCGACCGTGATCAGGTGTGCGAGCGGTTCGACGTCCTCCTCGAGCAGGCGCGCGGCCTCCTGCATCCACTCGGCGCGCTGCGCGAACGTCGTCGAGCGCAGCGTCTCGAACGCCGCCTGCGCGGCGGCGATGCGGCGCTCGACCTCGGTGTCGTCGTGCGGCTCGAACTCCCGCTCGGTCCGCCCGGTGAACGGATTGATCGTCGCGATGGCCATGCGTTGCTCCCTTGCCCGCCGGCGCGCGGACATGCGCCGACGTGGTGAGCGTACGGCGAGATCGCGGGCGTCGTCCATCGGTCCCGGCGATAGCTGCCATGCGCGCGTGGCGCCGATCGGATCTCGGGCCTTCGCCGTCCGGGGCGCGGGCGCCCGCAGCCGGGACCGGTCGGTGGGCATCCGCGCGGGGCGGACGGAGGGCTTCGCCCGGGCGCGGACGATGCCTGGCATCGTCGTGCAGCGGTGGCCCCCGGCATCCCGCGCCCGTACGGTCGAGTCGGGGCGTGTCCCCGACGAGGACGTTGAGAAAGGAAACCCCATGGCCTTCATCTGCAGTGCCACCTGGATCGCCAAGCCCGGCGAGGCGGAGACCGTGCGCAGCGCGCTCGAGCAGCTGTCGCCGGCCTCGCGCGAAGAGCCCGGCAACATCTACTACCAGGCCTACCAGAGCCCGGAGGAGCCGGACGTCTTCCGCATCTTCGAGGTGTACGCCGACGAGGACGCCTTCAAGGCGCACGGCACCTACCCGCACTTCGAGAAGTGGGCGCTCGGCCAGGCGATCCCCGCCCTTCAGACCCGGCAGCGCGACTTCTACGAGACCCTGGACTTCTAGGTGGCGCAGTACGCGCGGTACCTCGGGCCCAACGGCATCGAGCACACCGGCCGCGTGCAGCACGGCAGGCTCCAGGACGTGCCGGGCGACCCGGAGATCCTCGACCTGCTCCGCATGCCGGAGGACGTGCGCCGCGACCTCGACCTGCGCGGCGGCCGCTACCACAAGCTGCCGATCGAGGACGCCGTCTTCGCGGTGCCGGTGCAGCCGCGCGCCATGCGCGACTTCCTCGTGTTCGAGGCCCACATCGCCGGCATGAAGAAGACCGAGGGCGGCGACGGCAGCGTGCCGCCGGCCTGGTACGAGGCGCCGAGGTTCCTGTTCATGAACCCCTGGTCCGTGCTGCCCACCGGAGCGGAGATCCCGATGCCCCCGTTCACCCAGAGGCTCGACTTCGAGCTGGAGGTCGCGATGATCGTGGGGGACACCGTCCGCGACGTGCCGATCGAGGAGGCCGCGGAGCACATCGCCGGCTTCTGCATCTTCAACGACTGGAGCGCGCGCGACATCCAGGGCCGCGAGATGAGCGTGGGCCTGGGGCCGTCGAAGGGAAAGGACTTCGCGAACACCCTCGGCCCGTGGCTCACGACGCCCGACGAGCTGGAGCAGTACCGCGAGGGCGACCGCTACGCGCTCGAGATGTCCGTCGCGATCAACGGCGAGGTCGTCGGCACCGACAACCTGCGCAACATGTCGTGGTCGTTCGAGGAGATGCT
>JASGDW010000176.1:0-7017 GCA_047606965.1 Microbacterium sp. | reverse complement strand
GGCGACGCGGGTGCGGCGCGCCCTGCTCTCCGCCGCGGGGATCGGACACCGGCTGCTGGCGCGCGCCGTGCCGCGTTCCCTGCTGATCCGTCCCGGGTCGCCGCTGGCCGTGGCGCGGGGACGATCGCGGCGGTGAGCCGCGACTCACCGGGGCGTGGCTCGACCGAGCCGGCCGCCGCGACGGGTGAGCACCGGCGCTGCCCGTGTCATGACTCCGCCTGGTGTGCGGCCGCCGCACCCGGCCCCCGCGGGGTCCCGCGCCCGCACGTGTCGTGACTCCGCCCGGCGTGCAGTCGCCGCACCCCGTGCCCGCGGAATCCCGCGGGCGCCACGTCCCTCCGCGAAGCGCAGGCGGAGTTGTGGCACGCGAGCCCGCCGGCCCGAACGGCGATGAGCGCCGCCCCGGGGGGCGACGCTCATCGAAGAGCGGAAGTGACAGGATTTGAACCTGCGAGGCGAGTTACCCCGCCTACATGGATTCCAGCCATGCTCCTTAGGCCGCTCGGACACACTTCCAGTCGAGAATCCTATCAGCCGCCGGCCGCCGGGCCCGGCCGTGCGCCCCGCAGAGGCCGAGCACGACGGCCCCCGGCGCGCGTCCCGGCCATGTCGGCGGCCCACGACACAATTGGGGAGCGGACGCCGCAGACCGGCACCGGACCGAATCGAGGGATGCGCCATGCACGACATCGCCTGCCCGCACTGCGGGCGCTCGTTCGCGCTCGACGAGGCCGGCTACGCCGACATCGTCATGCAGGTGCGCGACAGCGAGTTCGAGAAGCAGCTGCACGAGCGGCTCGAGCTGGCCGAGCTCGACAAGACGAAGGCCGTCGAGCTGGCCCAGGCCAAGGCGGCCGCGGAGCTGCAACGGGCGGCCGCCGCGAAGGACGCCGAGATCCAAGACCTCAAAGCCAGGCTCGACGCCGGCCAGGCCGCCCAGCAGCTCGCCGTGACCGACGCGGTGGGTGCCGTCGCGAAGGAGCGCGACGAGCTGAAGAACGCACTCGCCGCCGCCGAGCAGGCTCAGCGGGCGACCGCCGAGCTGGCGGAGGCGAAGCTGGCGCACGAGCTGGCGCAGACGGCGGCCGCGAAGGACGCCGAGATCCTCGCCCTGAAGGCCAGGCTCGACGCCGGCGCCGTCGAGAAGAGGCTCGAGCTCGCCGAGGCGATCGGCGCCGTGGAGAGGGAGCGCGACGAGCTCAGGAACAGCCTCGAACGCGCCGAGCTCGAGAAGAGGCTCGCCGACCAGGCGCTGAAGGACAAATACGAGACCCAGCTGAAAGACCGTGAGGAGCAGATCGAGCGCCTGCGCGACCTGAAGGCGAAGCTGTCCACGAAGATGGTCGGCGAGACGCTCGAGCAGCACTGCGAGATCGAGTTCAACCGGCTGCGCGCCACCGCGTTCCCCCGCGCCTATTTCGAGAAGGACAACGACGCCCGCACCGGCAGCAAGGGCGACTACATCTTCCGCGACGCCGACGAGCACGGCACCGAGATCGTCTCGATCATGTTCGAGATGAAGAACGAGAACGACAGCACCGCGACCAAGCACAAGAACGAGGACTTCCTGCGCGAGCTCGACAGGGACCGCACCGAGAAGGGCTGCGAATACGCCGTGCTGGTGTCGCTGCTCGAACCCGACAGCGAGCTCTACAACACCGGCATCGTCGACGTCTCCCACCGTTATCCCAAGATGTACGTGGTGCGCCCGCAGTTCTTCATCCAGATGATCACCGTGCTGCGCAACGCCGCCATGAACGCCCTCGCCTACAAGACCGAGCTCGCCCAGGTGAAGGCCCAGAACATCGACATCACGAGCTTCGAGGAGGAGCTCGACACCTTCAAGACCGCGTTCGGGCGCAACTACGACCTCGCCTCGCGCAAGTTCCAGGCCGCCATCGACGAGATCGACAAGTCCATCGACCGGCTGCAGAAGGCGAAGGAGGCGCTGCTGGGCTCCGAGCGCAACCTGCGCCTGGCCAACGACAAGGCGCAGGACGTGACGATCAAGAAGCTCACCCGGCACAATCCGACGATGGCGGCCAAGTTCGCCGAGCTGCAGGCGGCGACGGAGCTGCACGCCGTCGCGCCGCCTGCCGGACGGGAGGACGCCCGCGACATCGCCTGAGCCGCGGCGGCCTCGGCCGCATGTACACTGGTCGCGGCTTGCTACCGCGATCGCGGGCAATACCGATGCGTGTCACCGACGACCGCACCGTCTTCTCCAGGGGTATTGCCGATGATCATCCGCCGCGTTCTCAACAACAGCGTCGTCGACGCACTCGACGACGCCATGCGCGAGGTCATCGTGCTCGGCAAGGGCATCGGGTTCAACTCCCAGCCGGGCGACCAGATCGACCCCGCCGCGATAGAGAAGGTCTTCCGTCTCGACGACAGCGCCCAGGGCACGACCTTCGCCCGGGTGGCGGCAGACGTGCCCAGCGAGATCCTCACCGCGACCGACGAGATCGTCTCGCTGGCCCGCGCGCGGCTCTCCGAGAAGCTCAGCGACGCCATCTATCCCGCCCTGGCCGACCACCTCGCCTACGCGGTGCAGCGGGTGCGGGAGCACGTCGACCTGGTCAGCGCGCTCGAGAACGAGGTGCGCCGCTTCTACCCGAACGAGTACGCCGTCGCGCTCGCGTCGCTGACGCTGGTGCGCGCCGCCACCGGCGTGACGATGCCGGTGAGCGAGGCCGCCAACATCGCCCTGCACCTGATCACCGCCGAGATCGGCGGCGGCGACGGGTCCGCGGCGACCCTCACCCGGTTCACGCAGGACGTGCTCGACATCGTCCGTCTGCACTTCGGCATCGCCTACGACGAGGACGATCCCGCCTACACGCGCTTCGCGGCGCACGTGCGCTACTTCGCGCAGCGCGTGCTGGCCGGCACCGTCGTGGACCGCGACGACGAGGAGCTGCTGACCCTGCTGCGCCGCCAGCTGCCGCACGTGTTCACCGGCATCGACCGCATCGAGGCCTACGCGCACGACACCCATTCCCACGCGATGACCTCCACCGAGAAGGTCTACATCGCGATGCACCTCAGCCGGCTCGTCTGAGCCGCTGTCCCCCCATCGGCGCGCCAGGACCGTCCGCGTCAGCCGTCCACCCCCCTCAGAGAGCACAGAGATGACATACGAGAAGGATGCCGCGGCGATCATCGCCGCGGTCGGCGGCGCCGACAACATCGCCTCCGGGTTCCACTGCATCACCCGGCTGCGGTTCAGCCTCACGGACGATGCCAAGGCGGATGCCGCCGCCCTCGCCGCGGTACCGGTGGTCATGGGCGTGAACCGCGCCGCCGGTCAGTATCAGGTCGTGATCGGCGACCGGGTCGCGGAGGTGTTCTCCGCCATCACGGCCCTCGAGCCCCGCCTGGGGACGCGGGCCGACCGCCCGGCGACCGCCGGAACCGGAAAGCGGGCGTGGCAGCGGTTCTTCGACTTCATCGGCGGCGTGTTCGCACCGCTGCTGCCGGCCATCGCCGGCGCCGGCCTGCTGCGCGGCCTGCTGGCGATGTTCGCCTTCTTCGGCTGGGTGGACACGGCCTCCAGCACCTCCGTCGTGCTCACCTCGATCGGCGACGCCGTCTTCTACCTGCTGCCGGTCATGGTCGCCCTGACGGCGGCGCGCAAGCTCGGAGCGAACCCCTACGTCGCCGTCGCGATCTCGGGCGTGCTGGTCTACCCGAGCCTGGTCACCCTTCTCGCCTCGGGCGACGCCGTCGACTTCCTCGGCATCCCGGTGACCGCGACGACGTACTCGTACACGGTCATCCCGAGCCTGCTGGCGATCTACCTGATGTCGTGGGTCGAGCGCGGCTTCAACCGCATCGTCCCGCGCGTGCTGCGCCTGATGGTGGTGCCGCTGCTGACCATGCTCGTGGTCGTGCCGGTCACCCTCATCGTGCTCGGTCCGCTGGGAACCATCGTCGGCAACGGCATCTCCGGCGGCATCACCTGGGGCCTGAGCAACGGCGGTCCGATCGCCGGAGCCGTCATCGGCGCTCTGCTGCCCCTGATCATCATGACCGGCATGCATTACGCCCTGGTGCCGTTCATCCTCACCAACCTGGCCCAGTTCGGCGTCGACAAGTTCCTGCCGCTGACCTATGTGCAGAGCTTCGCCACGACCGGTGCCGCCCTGGGCGTCGCGCTGCGCGCCAGGTCCCGCACGCTGAAGACCCTCGCGTTCTCCACCACGTTCACCGGGCTCATGGGCGTGACCGAGCCGGCCCTGTACGGCCTGGTCGTGCCGCTGCGGCGCCCGTTGATCGCGACGATGATCGGCAGCGCGGTCGGCGGCGCCGTCAGCCTCGGCTTCGGGGTCGACGCATACGTGCTGGCCGGCAACAGCGGCATCCCCGGCCTGCCGGGCCTCATCGGCGCGACCTTCGGCTGGGCGATCGTCGCGATCGTCATCGCCTTCGTCGTGGCCGCCGTCATGACGCTCGTGCTCGGATTCGACGAGTCCGCCTACGAGGCGTCCGTCGAGGCCGCAGCCCCGGCCGAGACCGCCGTCGCTCCGGGCGCCGCGCTCCGCACGGTCGCGGTCCTCTCCCCCGCGACGGGCGAGTCCGCGCCGCTGTCGACCGTGCCCGACCGCATCTTCGCGGAGGGCGTGATGGGCCCGGGCCTGGCCGTGCGGCCGGCATCCGGGCGCATCTCGGCGCCGGTGGCCGGCACGGTCGTCGCACTGTTCCCCACCCGCCACGCCCTCGGCATCCGCACGGCCGAAGGCGTCGAGGTGCTGGTGCACGTCGGCGTGAACACGGTGGCGCTGGACGGCCGCGGGTTCACCGCCCACATCGCCCAGGGCGACGTGGTCACGGCGGGTCAGCACCTGCTGACGGTCGACCTGGACGAGGTCGCGAAGACCCACGACACCTCGATCGTCGTGGTCGTCACGGAGGGCGCGGGACGCGAGGTGTCGGGACTGCGGTTCGGGCCCGTGGACGCCGGCGACCCGCTGTTCGCGGTCGCAGCGCCGGTCGCGGAGGCCGCGCGATGACGACGTTCCCCCCGGGCTTCCTCTGGGGCGTCGCGTTCGCGGCGAACCAGGCCGAGGGCGGATACGACCTCGACGGCAAGGGGCTCTCGCAGGCCGACGTCGTCCCGTTCGCGACGACGACGGACTACGTCGACCTGCACGAGCTGATGAGCCCGTCGCCCGAGCGCATCGCCGCCGCGGCGGCGACCGCCGGCACCGACGGGTATCCGAAACGACGGGGCTCCCTGTTCTACCAGAGGTGGGAGGAGGACGTGGAGCTGTTCGCGCGGCTCGGCATCCGCGCCCTCCGGCTCTCGATCGCGTGGACGCGGATCTACCCGAACGGCGACGACGCGGCGCCCAACGAGGCCGGGCTCGCCTTCTACGAACGGCTGCTGCGTCGTCTGCGCGAGCGCGGGATCGAGCCGGTCGTGACGATGTCGCACTACGAGATGCCCCTGCACCTGGTCACCGCCTACGGCGGCTGGAGCGACCGGGCGGTCGTGGGGCTGTTCGAGCGGTACGCCCGCACGATCCTCACCCGCTACCGCGGGCTGGTGCGGTACTGGCTGACGTTCAACGAGATCAACACGACGATCATCGAGCCGTACACCGGCGGCGGGATCGTCGACGACGGCTCCGGCGATCGGATGCAGCGCGCGCATCAGGCGCTGCACCACCAGTACCTCGCCAGCGCCCGCGCGGTGCTCCTGGCGCACGAGATCGACCCGGAGGCGCGGGTGGGCTGCATGCTCGCGCGGATGCTGCACTACCCGGCCTCCTCCGACCCCGCCGACGTGCAGCAGGCCCAGCACGACAACGACCTGAACCTCGCTCACACCGACGTGCAGGTGCGCGGTCGCTATTGCGGCGTCATGCGTCGCCACTGGCGCGAGCACGGCATCACGGTGGCGATGGCCGACGGCGACGAAGAGCTGCTGGCGGCGGGGACCGTGGACTTCCTGTCGTTCAGCTACTACATGACCCTCGTGTCGGCGGTCGATCCGACGGCCTACGGCGCGACAGGCGGCAACCTGTTCTCGACGATCAAGAACCCGCACCTGCCGACCTCCGAATGGGGGTGGCACCTCGACCCCGTCGGCATCCGCATCGCGTTGACGGATCTGTGGAACCGCTATCAGGTGCCGCTTTTCGTCGTGGAGAACGGGCTGGGCGCGAACGACCGGGTCGAGGCCGACGGCAGCATCCGCGACGACTACCGCATCGACTACATGCGGCAGCACCTGACGCAGGTGGCCGAGGCGATGGCCGACGGCGTCGAGGTGATGGGCTACACCGCCTGGGGCGGGATCGACATCGTCAGCGCCTCGACCTCGCAGATGAGCAAACGCTACGGCGTGATCCACGTCGACCTGGACGACCAGGGGCACGGCTCGGGCGACCGCACGCCGAAGGCCAGCTTCGACTGGTACCGGCGTCTGATCGCCTCCGACGGGGCGACCCTGGCCACGGGGTGAGCGGCTCGGCATCCACTCTCAAGGAACGGAACACAGGACGCTCACGTCCGGCGACGACTCACGCCACGCGATCACGAGGATGCCGCGACGCGAGCGACGAAGCGTCCTGAGTTCTGAGCCCTCGGAGCCGCTGCTCGCGGACGCCGGACCGGACGGCGCCTCACGCCGCCCGCGCCGCGAGCAGCGCCGCGATGAGCCCGTCCGCCTCGGCGAGCAGGCGCGCCTTCGACTCCTCGTCGCACCACGCGGCCTCGAACCCGGCGCGGGCGATGCGCGCGGCGTCCTCGACGCCCAGACCCATCGCCGGAAGGGCGACGGTGTACTCGCGGCCGATGTCGGTCTTGAAGAACACCGCGTCGTCGGTCGCGATCGTCACCCGCAGGCCGGCACGCACCATCCGGGCGATCCGGTGGCCGGGCTCGAACTCCCAGGCCGAGAGCTCGTGGGTCGAGTGCGGCGTGCAGGTGAACACGACTCCCGAGGCGAGCGCGGCCGCCAGCGCCTCGGGGTCGTCGACGACCCGGTAGCCGTGGTCGACGCGTTCG
>JASGDW010000175.1:0-19013 GCA_047606965.1 Microbacterium sp. | reverse complement strand
TGCCGCCGCTCAGTAGTGCGGCGGCACGTCGCGCCGCATCCGCTCGTCGTTCGGGCCCTCGCCGGCCGCCGGCTCGTCATCGTCCCCGGCGTCGGCACGCGCCTCCCCCGTGGTCCCGGGGGCGGGTGTCAGCCTCGCCCGCCGGGCGCCCGGGACGCGCTCGACGCGCTGACGGTCAGCCGGCATCGAGCGGCTGCGTCGCGACCAGACCGGCGCCGGCGGCCTCCTCGACGCCCAGCATCGCCGCGACCCGCGCCGCCACCGCGGCCGGATCGCTGTACAGGTCGAAGGCGTGCACGCGCAGGTAGTGCCAGCCGAGGCGTCGCAGGATCTGCGGACGCAGGCGCAGCGACTCGCGCAACGACTCGTGCCGGGTCTCGGGGTCGCTCTCGACGACCACCGCCTTGCCCTCGTGGCGGGCCACCAGCGGCAGCAGGCCCCGGTAGTCGACGTCGACGCTCACGCCGACGCGGCGCAGCTCGCGGGCGAGGGCACGCGTGAGCGGGTCGGCGAGGTCTTCGAGACGGGACTCGCGCTCCCGCGCCGCGACGCCGCCGAGGATGCCCATGAGGGTCGCGGCGCCGTGCTCGAGCCGGCCGTCCTCGAACGCGGTCGGACGGATCGAGGAGACGATCACCATCGAGCGGCGCGCGCGGGTCATGCCGACCGTCAGCAGCCGCTCGCCGTCCGCCGCCGACAGGTCGCCGAAGTCGCTGAGGACGCGACCGTGCTTGGTCAGGCCGAAGCCGAGCGAGAAGATCACGCGGTCGCGACTCTCGGCCACCGACTCCTCGAGGGTCAGCACCGCGAACGGCTCGGCCGGGTGGCGCGAGACGAAGTCTGCGACGTCCGACCGGCCGGCGAACGCGGCGTTGACGGCCGCCCGGATGCGCTCGGCGTGGCGGGCGCTCGCGGTGACGACCATGAGCGACTCGCCGCTGCGGCCCGTCGCATGCTCCGTGACGAGGGTGACCACGCGGGCCAGCTCGGCGTCGGGGCTCTCGACGGCGCCGGTGACCGGGTCGGGCGCGCCGTGACCGCCCTCGACGTAGTCGACGCTGAGGCTTCCCCGTCCGAGGTAGGAGCCCGCCCAGGGCAGCGAGACGATCTCGCCGCCGTAGAACGCGTCGTTGACGAGCTCGGCGAGGTCCTCGCCGCCGGCGCGGTAGCTGCGGGTGAGGGTCGCGACGTCGAGCAGGCCGCACGCGCGCTCGAAGACGCTCGTGCGGTCGAACGGCTCCTCGAACTCGTCGGCCACCGGCGCGTCGCCCGCGCCCACGGCGAACGGCGTCGGCCGCTGCGTGACCGGGTCGCCGAACAGCACCACCTGGCGGGCGCGGCGAAGCGCCGGGGCGACCTCGGCGACGTCGAGGGCGGCGGCGTCCGCGACGATCACGACGTCGAAGGACGGGTGCTCCGGGATGTCCGGTACCTCGTAGGGCGACGCGAGCCACACCGGCGCGAGCACGCTCATCAGCTGCGGGGCGGCGCGCACGAGCCGGGCCGGGCCGTCGGCGCCGGCTCGCAGCGCCTGCTTGAGGGCGTCGGACTCGGCGGCGTGGTCGACGATGGCGATGCGCCACCGCGTCGCGAGCTGATGGGCGAGCATCGGGCCGGATGCCGCCGCGTGCGCCTCGTCGACGAGACGGAAGTCGCGTTCGAGCCGGTCGAGCACCGCGGTGTTCGCTCCCAGGAGCGCTCGGTCCGTGCGCAGCAGGTGTTCGAGCGCCGACTGCCACCATGCGAACTCCAGCTCGGCGGCGACCTGCGACTCGGGCGTGTGGCGCACCGACAGCTCGGTCAGCAGCGGCTCGAGGCCCAGTTGCGCGAGCTCGGTGCGCAGCTCGGTGCGCTCGACGAGGTTGTCGAAGAACGTGGACTCCGCCGCGAGGGCGGCGAGCGTGCGCATCAGGTGCGGGATGGGCATCGCGGCCAGCCGCGCGCCGCTGGCGCGACCGAGCACGGCGTCGAGCTCGCCGAGACGCGCGTGCACGCGCTGCCAGGCGACGTGCACGTCCGCCAGGCCCACCGGCACCTCGGGGACGACGCCCGCCTCGACCAGCTGCTGCCAGTCGGCCCGCTGCTGGTGGATGCGCAGGAGCGACTCGTACATGTCGGCGACGTGCACCCCCGGGCGGACGTACTCCCGCGAGAGCTGCTTGAGCCGTCGACGGTTGGCCGAGGACATCCCGGCCCCGTCGCGCTTGGGCGCGTGAGCCTGGATGAGCTCGACCAGGGGCCGCTCGAAGACCGAGGGGCTGAACCGGTCGAGGCTCTCGCGGATGCCCTGCAGCAGCCGCAGGTACTCGCCGAGCTCGTCGATCGTGCGGAACGGACGCATCCGGGTCTGCGCGATCAGCTCATAGCCCCGCTCCAGCAGGCTCGGCACGTCCTTCGTGCTCAGGGCCCCGGCGAGCGCGTGCGCGGAGCGCGCGGCGTCCGTCGTCTCGAAGGCGACGCCGTACCAGGGCGAGTCGTCCGGGCCGAAGCGGAACTCGCCGAGCCGGGCCGCGTCGACCAGGCGCTTCGCCGCCTCCGGCCGGCGGTCGCGCAGCCGCTCGAGCGTCGCGACGTCGAAACGCGCCGTCGTGGCCGGGGCGGGGGTGTGCGAGGCGAGCTCGGTCAGCCGGCGCACGACGTCGAGCGCGGTGGTGCCGAGGGTCGGATGCGGCACCGTCAGCGCGGCGCGATAGTCGCGCAGCACGGTGCGCAGGCGCACCAGCGCATCGTCGATGTCGGCCACCGCGGGGGCGGTGGCCTTCTCGTTGCGGCCGATGGCCCGGATCAGGTCGCGGCGCAGGTTCCGGGGCGAGACCGCGAGCGCGTCCAGGCCGATGCCCGTCAGGCGATGACGGATGCCGTCGAGCGTCGAGCGCCGGGCACTGACCACGAGCACCCGCTTGCCGTCGGCCACGAGCGCTCCGACCGCGTTGATGACGGTCTGGGTGCCGCCGGTGCCCGGCAGCGTGTGCACGGCGAGCGAGTGACCGGCGGCGATGCGGGCCAGCACCGCCTCCTGCTCCTCGTCGGCGTCCAGCAGGAGCACGTCGGCGGCCGGCGTCCGGTCGTCGGGGCTCGTGACCACGGGAAGCGCGGGGCGCACCGCGACGCGTTCGCGGTCGGCGGCATGGCCGGCCAGGGCGTTCAGGAAGGGATGGTCGAGGTCGGCCAGGTCGCGGGCCATGCCCGATCCCACGTCGACGAAGGTCGAGACGACCAGCCGCGGGGTCACCGTGAAGGTGGGGATGTGCATGGTGAGCGCCCGCAGATGGTCGATGACCGGCTGCGGCTTGAACACCTTGCCGTCGTAGGCGAGCGAGGCCAGGGCAGCGCTGTCGAGGCTGATGCCGAAGTGACCCTCGAGCGCCCGGATGAGCTCGGGGTTGACCCGGAACCCGCCGTGCAGCGTCAGCTCGAAGTCGGTGTGGTGACGGCGGATGCCGAGCGGACGCAGCAGGACCGGTGCCGTGTACGAGACGCCGCCGATCTTCCAGCCGGCCATGCCGACGGCCAGGTTCACCGACTCCAGTCCCCGCGCGGTGCGCAGCTCGACGTTCTTCGCGGCGATGCGCTCGGCGGCGGTGTGCGCCGTGCGCAGCGCGACCTCGTCGCGGTACAGGTTCGACAGCAGCGTGGAACGCCCGGTGAGGAACTGCGGCAGGCTGCCCGGATGCGCCTTGTTGACGTCGATGCCGTGGTCGGGCGTGTCCTCGTAGGCGAGGAGCGTGGACCTTCCGCCCAGCAGGGCGGCCTGCGCCCGGATGCGGGCGCGCTCGGCATCGGCGACATGCGCCACCTCGACCTCGGGCTCGGCGACGTTCAGGTCGCCGGGTCGCACGGATGACGGCTTCTGGTCCGTTCCGGCCGCCACCCCTTCTCCTCGCCACACAGCTGTCACCCTAAGCGGGGCGCGGTGCAAACGCCGGGAGGTGCGCCGAGTTTCGCCGGATCGGGAGACACGCGCTGTGATCGGCCCTTCCTCCCCAGGGGTCCGCCCGAATCGGTTGTCCACCGGTCCGGCCCGGGCGGCGAGCGTCGTTCGCGACGGACGGGAGGATGGAGGCCATGACCCCCACCCGCTTCCAGGTGCATCCCTCGCCGGTCGGCGAACTGCTGCTCGTGCAGTCGGCCGTGGGCCTGATCGGCCTCGAGGTGCTGCACGACCCGCTCGGCCCCGCGCTGGAGCGGTGGAGCAGGCGCCTGGGCGCCGTGCCCGAGCCCGACGACGCGGCCGCGGTGTCGGCCGCCGCGCAGCTGGACGAGTACTTCGACGGCGCCCGCACCGTGTTCGACGCGGCGATCGACTGGAGCCCGCTGACCGGGTTCGCGCGCGCCGCCCTGCGGGCGGTGACGACGATCCCCTACGCCCAGACGGCGTCGTACGGCGAGGTCGCCGCCCTCGCCGGGAGCCCGGGCGCCCACCGCGCCGCGGGCGCCGCGTGCGGGGCCGCCACGATCTCGATCGTCGTCCCGGTGCACCGGGTCGTGCGCGCCGACGGGTCGATGGGCGAGTACGGCGGGCATCCCGAGGTCAAGCGCTTCCTGCTCGATCTCGAGGCGGGCCGCGCCGACGAGGAGGCGGGCATCCCGCCTGCGGCGGGGCGACCCGCATCCGCTCGGCGGTCCTGAGGAGATCCGCGATTCTGAGGGCATCCGCACCCGCGATGCGCCGCGACATCCGGGATCTCCTCAGAACGCGCGATCGGGATGCGGCGTCGACCGGGGAGGCGGACGCGTGTTGGCCAACCGTTCTCCTGTGCCCTGTACCCTGTCGACGCTCCGACCGGGATGCGCCCGGCATCACGGCACGGCGGGAGCACGGAGGGCTGCAGCGTGCAGGACTATCTCGATCGCCGGGGGGACGCCACCTCCCCGCGGACGCTGATCGACATCCTCCAGGACACGACGACACGGTTCCGGGAGGCGTCCGCGATCGAGGACGCCGACGGCGCGCTCAGCTACGGCGAGCTGTCGGCGCTCGTGTGGCAGACCGCGGCGAGGCTGCGGGAGCAGGGCGTCGGCCCGGGCGACCGGGTGGGCATCCGGATGCCGTCCGGCGATCGTGCGCTCTACGTCGCGATCCTCGGCACGCTGGCGGCGGGCGCCGCCTACGTCCCGGTGGACGCGGACGATCCGCCTGAGCGCGCCGACCTCGTGTTCGGCGAGGCGGAGGTCACGGGCGTGATCGGAGCCGGCGGCGCGTACACGCCGACCGGCGGCACGGCGCCCCGCGCCCTGTTCGAGGGCGAGCAGCCGCATCCGAACACGCAGGCGCTGCGCACGGTCCGCGCACCCGAGCCCGACGACGACGCGTGGATCATATTCACGTCGGGCTCCACGGGCACGCCGAAGGGCGTCGCGGTCACGCACCGCTCGGCCGCGGCGTTCATGGACGCGGAGGCGCGCCTGTTCCTGCGGGCGACGCCGCTGGGCCCGGGCGACCGCGTGCTGGCCGGCCTGTCGGTCGCGTTCGACGCATCGTGCGAGGAGATGTGGCTGGCGTGGCGGCACGGCGCCTGCCTCGTGCCGGCTCCCCGAGCCCTCGTGCGCTCCGGCGCCGATCTCGGGCCCTGGCTGGTCGGCCACGGCATCACGGTCGTCTCCACCGTGCCGACCCTCGCGGCGCTCTGGCCGCAGGACGCGATCGAGAACGTCCGCCTGCTCATCTTCGGCGGCGAGGCCTGTCCGCCCGAGCTCGCCGCCCGTCTGGTCGCCGAGGAGCGCGAGGTGTGGAACACGTACGGGCCGACCGAGGCCACGGTCGTGGCGTGCGCGTCGCTCATGAGCGGCGAAGGACCGATCCGCATCGGCCTGCCGCTGGACGGCTGGGCGCTGGCGGTCGTGGACGCCGAGGGGCGGCGCGTCGCCGACGGCGAGACCGGCGAGCTCGTCATCGGCGGTGTCGGCCTGGCCCGCTATCTCGACCCGGCCAAGGATGCGGACAGATACGCGCCGATGCCGTCCCTCGGCTGGGATCGCGCCTACCGCTCGGGTGATCTGGTGCGCGCCGACCCGGCGGGGCTGCTGTTCCAGGGACGCGCCGACGACCAGGTCAAGATCGGCGGACGGCGCATCGAGCTGGGCGAGGTCGAGGCCGCGCTGCAGAACCTGTCCGCCGTCTCGGCCGCGACGGTCGTCGTGCGGCGGTCGGGTGCCGGGGTGCCGATGCTGGTCGCATACCTCGTCCCCGCCGAGGGATTCGACCGCCGGACGGCGCTGGCCGAACTGGGCAGGACGCTGCCCGCGCCGCTCGTCCCGCTGCTCGCCCTCATGGACGACCTGCCGGTGCGCACCTCGGGCAAGGTCGACAAGGCGGCCCTCCCCTGGCCGCTCGACGACGTCGGCGACGGGGCGCCGACCGCGTGGAACGACACCGAGGCGTGGCTCGCCGAGCAGTGGACCCAGGTCCTGGGCATCCGCCCCGCCGACCGGGACGCGGACTTCTTCCAGCTCGGCGGCGGCTCGCTCGCCGCGGCGCAGCTCGTCTCACGCATCCGCGCCCGGGCGCCGGAGTTCACGATGGCCGACGTCTACGATCTGCCGCGGCTGCGGCAGATGGCGGACGCCGTCGAGGCCGAGCACGGCGAGACCCCGACGCGCTTCAGCCATCCGCGTCCGACGCCCCCGGTCATGCAATGGCTGCAGAGCCTCGCCGGCATCCCGTTGTTCGTGCTCAGCGGCGTGCGCTGGATCATGTGGCTGCTGGCCGCCTGCGCGGTCCTGCGCCTGTTCCCGGGGTTCGAGGTGCTCCCCGCGTCCCCCTGGTGGCTGCTGGCCCCGGGGCTGGGGCTTTTCGCGACGCCGTTCGGGCGGATGGCGATCGCCGCGCTGTTCGCGCGTGCGCTGCTGGCCGGCGTCGCCCCCGGCGACTACCCGCGCGGCGGCGGCGTGCACCTGCGTCTCTGGCTCGCCGAGCAGGTCAGCGGGCAGGTCGATCCGATCGGCCTGGCCGGCGCACCATGGGTCACCTATTACGCGCGGGCGCTCGGGGCCCGCATCGGCGCCGACGTCCAGCTGCACACGATGCCGCCGGTGACCGGCATGCTCGAGATCGCGGCGGGAGCGGCGGTCGAGCCGGAGGTCGACCTGTCGGGGTACTGGATCGACGGGGACACCGTGCGCATCGGCGCGATCCGGATCGGCGCCGACGCCACGGTGGGCGCCCGCAGCACGCTCGCCCCGGGCACCAAGATCGGACGCGGGGCCGAGATCGCCCCGGGCTCCGCGGTGTTCGGACGCGTCCGCGCGCACCAGCGCTGGGCGGGCTCCCCGGCCGCACGCGTCAGCGGCTCGCGTGCCGCGTCCCGCGAGCGTCCCCCCGCTGCGCGCCGGTGGCTCTGGGCGTATGCGGCCTCGTCGATGCTGCTCGGGCTGCTGCCGTTCGCGGCGTTCGCGCTCGGCGGCGTGGTGCTCGCCGCCGGGATCGCCGGCGCGGCGTCGCTCGCCGATGCGGCGGCCCGCGCGTTCGCCTGGCTCGTGCCGGCGGTGCTGGTGACCGGCATCGCCTACGCCGTCGCGGTCGTCGTGCTCGTACGGCTGCTGTCGATCGGGCTGACGGAGGGCTCGCATCCGGTGCGCAGCCGCGTCGCGTGGCAGGCGTGGACGACCGAGCGGCTGCTGGACTCGGCACGCACCGTGCTGTTCCCGATCTACTCGAGCCTGTTCACGCCGGTGTGGCTGCGCCTGCTCGGCGCGCGGGTCGGCGCGGACGTCGAGGCCTCGACCGTGCTGCTGCTGCCGAGCCTGACCACGATCGACGACGGCGCGTTCCTCGCCGACGACACGATGGTGGCCGGCTACGAGCTGGAGGGCGGCTGGATGCGGCTGGCGGGGGCGCGCATCGGCAAGCGTGCGTTCCTCGGCAACTCCGGGATCGCCGGCGCCGGGCACCGGGTGCCGCGCGACGGCCTGGTGGCCGTGCTGTCGGTGGCCCCGCCGAAGGCGAAGCCCGGCTCGTCGTGGCTCGGCTCGCCGCCGGTGCGGCTGCGACGCATCGTGAACGACGCGGACGTGGAACGCACCTACCGGCCACGGCCCGCGCTGAAGATCGCGCGCTCGCTGTGGGAGCTGTGCCGGTTCGTGCCGGTCGTCGTCACCTGCGGGCTGGGGCTCGGCGTGCTGCTGACCCTCGCCGCGCTCATCCAGCTGTGGGGCGTCGGCGCGGCGATCGCGGCATCCGGTCTCGTGCTGATGCTGGCGGGCGCGGTGGCGGCGGGGATCACCACGGCAGCGAAGTGGTCGTTCGTCGGCGCGATCCGGCCCGGCGAGCATCCGCTGTGGTCGAGCTTCATCTGGCGCACCGAGGTGTCCGACACGTTCACCGAGATGCTGGCCGCCCCCTGGTTCGCGAACTCCGCGGCGGGCACGCCCGCGCTCGCGATCTGGCTCCGCACCCTCGGCGCCAAGATCGGGCGCGGCGTGTGGACGGACAGCTACTGGCTGCCCGAGCCCGACCTGGTCACGCTCGGCGACGGTGCGACGGTCAACCGCGGATGTGTGGTTCAGACGCATCTGTTCCATGATCGGGTGATGAGCATCGACACCGTGAACCTGGAGCCGGGCGCCACGCTCGGCCCGCACAGCGTCATCCTCCCCGCCGCGACCATCGGCGCCGACGCGACCGTCGGCCCCGCCTCGCTGGTGATGCGGGGCGAGAGCGTCCCGGTGGGGTCCCGATGGAGCGGCAACCCCATCGGGCCGTGGCGGGCGGTCAAGGTCCGCTCCTACCGGTCGACCGGCGTATGAGCGGGGATCGGTACACCCCCGACAGCGGAGATCCGCACATCGGCGTCCGGCACTACGACCTCACGCTGACCTACAAGCCGGCGACGAACCGGCTGGACGGGACGGCCGTGATCCGCGGCGTCGCCCGCACGGCCACCCGCTCCCTGTCCTTCGACCTCGTCGGCCTCCGCGCCTCCCGGGTGCGCGTCGCCGGCGACCGCGCGGCGGCGTTCCGGCAGAGCAGCCGCAAGCTCACCGTGCGGCTCGGTGCGCCGCTGGCCGTCGGCGACGAGTTCGCCGTCACCGTGGCCTACGGCGGCGCCCCGCTGCCGCGGCGCACCCGCTGGGGGGCCATCGGGTGGGAGGAGCTCGAGGACGGGGTGCTCGTCGCCTCGCAGCCGACCGGCGCGGCCACCTGGTTCCCCTGCAACGACGTCCCCCGCGACAAGGCGACGTACCGCATCGTGCTGACCACGGACTCCGGATACACGGCGCACGGCGGGAGTGTCGTGTCCGCCTCCACCCGCGGCGGCAAGACCACGTGGGCCTTCGCCCTGGACACGCCGACGCCCTCGTACCTCGTGGCGCTGCACATCGGCCGCTACGCGAGCGAGCGGCTCGGGGACGGTCCGGTGCCGGTGCGGCTGCTGTATCCGCGCCCGCTTGCCCGCCGTGCCCGCCACGACCTCGCCGACCTGCCCCGTATGATCGGCGCCTTCCAGGACGCCTTCGGCCCGTATCCGTTCGACGAGTACACCGTCGTGGTCACCGCCGACGAGCTGGAGATCCCGCTGGAGGCGCAGGGGTCGGCGACCTTCGGCGCGAATCACATCGACGGCGCCGGATCGACCGAGCGGCTCGTTGCCCACGAGCTCGCCCATCAGTGGTTCGGCAACAGCGTGGGCCTGGCGCAGTGGTGCGACATCTGGCTGAACGAGGGCTTCGCCTGCTACGCCGAGTGGGTGTGGTCGGAGCGATCGGGCGGCTCGTCGGCGCAGCAGAAGGCTCTCGCCCACCATCAGAGCCTGCGCGGGCAGCCGCAGGATCTGCTGCTGGCGGACCCGGGCCCCGACCTGATGTTCGACGACCGCGTCTACAAGCGGGGGGCGCTCACCCTGCACGCGCTGCGGCTCACGGTCGGCGACGACGCGTTCTTCGGCATCCTGCGCGCCTGGACCGGACGGTACGGCGGCGCGACGGCGACGACGGCCGACTTCGTCGAGCTGGCCGCGCAGCTCGCCGGCCAGCCGCTCGGCGACCTCTTCGACCCCTGGCTGCATCGCCTGCCCCTGCCGGAGCTTCCCGCACGGCAGGGCCAGGAGCCCGCCCCGCTCACGACGCCGATCGCGCACGTGAGACGACGGCGAGACTGACCACATGCCCCGCCGGCCCCCGGACGGCGAGGGTCTCGATGGGCCGTGCGCGTCCCGGCAGCCGCACCCCGACCCGGCCCGCCCGCGACACCCCGGCCATCCGCACCTGCGCGGGCGGGATCCGCATCCCGCGCCCGTCGGCCTTCACCGCGGCCTCGATGAGCGTCCACTCCCGCAGGGTGGGCGGCCGGGAGGGCGCGAACAGCGCCGCCAGGTCGGCCAGCCGGCGGTCCGGGTCCTCCCCCGCCTCGACGTCGACGCCGAGGGCCGTGATCTCCGCCGAGGGAGCTGCGGCCGCGACCACCATGCCGCCGGAGTAGCTGACACCGACCACCGCGGGGGCATCCACCACGGCCGGACGGCCGTGGTTCCCACCGCAGCGTTCGCACCGGCTCGTGATCATCGCCGACGGCCGGCCCGTGACCTCGCCGGCAAGACGCGCCATCAGCATCCGCCCCCGCACGAACCGCGCGGCCGCCTCGGGCGCCATCTCTCGCGCGCGGCCAGCCTGATCGGGGACGAGACGGGCCACCTCGTCCGGGTCGGGCACGGCCCCTGCCCGCACCTCGGCCCACGCGACGCGCACCGGAGTGCGCACCCCGTCCGTCGAGACGTGCGCGCAGGTCACCCACGGGCCGCGGCTCACGGCGACTCCCGTTCCAGCGCCTCGACCACCTCATCGTCGGCGATCTGCGGGAACTCGCGGTAGAAGCGCCCGACGGCGCCGAACGGCTCGGGGGTCTCGAGCGCCAGCACCCGGTCGGCGACGGCGCCGATCCGTCGCAGCGCGGATGCCGACGCGACGGGCGCGACCACCGTGACGCGTGCGGCGCCGAACGCACGCGCCGTGGCGCACGCCGCCATCGCCGTCGAGCCGGTCGCGATCCCGTCGTCGACGACGACCGCCTCCCGTCCGGTCAGGTCGGGGTGCGATCTCCCTCGCCGGAACAGCCGCGCCCTGCGTGCGAGCTCCCGCCGCTCCCGCTCCTCCACGGCGGCGAGATCGGCGGGGGCGACACCCCATGACCGCATCGCGTCGGCGTCGAGGACGCGGGCGCCGCCCTCGCCGATCGCCCCCAGGGCGTATTCGGGATCGCCCGGGACCCCAAGCTTGCGGACCACGACGACCTCGAGCGGGGCCGGGATGCGCGCCGCGAGCGCCGTCGCGACCGGCACCCCGCCGCGCGGCAGAGCGAGCACGACGGCGTCCGCCCCGAAACAGGCGCCCAGTCGTCCCGCGAGCTGCTCGCCCGCGTCGTCGCGATCCCGGAAGATGCTCATGGGACGACGATCCTCGCCACGACGCCGCCGGTCAACGGGGCGGTAGCGCCGGGAGACCGGAGCGCCGGTGATGCGGTTCGGGCGCACGGCCCGCGGCATCAGTTCAGCAGGTCGACGATGTCCGTCTCCGCGTCGTAGGTGATGCTGATCTGCGTCCCGTTGACGAGGACCGTCGGCGTCCCGGTGGCGCCCGAGGGCAGGGACTGCTCCTGCGCGAACGACTGGAACTCGTTGTCCAGGATGCTGTTCTCCAGCTCGTCGGTCACATCCACCCCGGCATCCTGCGCGATCTGCACGAGCTCCTCATTGGTCAGACCCGTCGAGTTCTCCTCGGGCTGGTTCTCGTACAGGGCGGTCAGGAAGGCGTAGGCGTTCGCCGGGTCGTAGGTGGCCACCGAATAGAACGCCCCCGCGGCGCGGCTGGAGTAGTAGGTGCCCGACGAGTAGTTGTCGAGGATCGTGACGGGGTGCACGTTCAGGGTGATCTCGCCGTCGTCGATCAGCTGCTGGATGGTGTCGCCCTCCGCCTCCTCGAACTGCTGGCAGTAGGGGCAGAGGAAGTCGATATAGGTGTCGACGGTGTTCGACCCGGAGCCGAAGACGACGGTGCCGCCGTCGATGTTGGACGCGGTGGGCGCGACCACCGGCTCGGACGACTTGGCGTTGATCAGCACGACCGCCGCGACGATGGCGATCACCACGACCGCCGAGGCGACGCTGACCCAGATCGCGAACCAGTTCGTCTTCTTCACCGGCGGGCGGTACCCGCGCACCGGGGCGCCCGGCCGCCTGCCCGTCGCCGCGGGGCGGCCCCCCTGCCCGTTCGGGCGGCCTCCCTGCCCCTTGCCCTTCGGGTTGCCCTGCTGTGCGGCAGCCATATCCGTCCCTATCCGATCTCGCGCGGGCGCACGCCGAACGGCGCGAGTCCCGCTGCCCCACCATCGGGTGCGGTGAGCACCCAGATACCACCATCGTGCACGGCCACGCTGTGCTCCCAATGTGAGCCGTCCGCACCGTCGACGGTCGAGACCGTCCAGTCGTCGTCCTCGACGAGGGTGGCCTCTGCCCCGGCCACGATCATGGGCTCGATCGCGAGCACCAGACCGGGCTGGATCCGCGGCCCCGGGTCGGGGGTGCGGTAGTTGAACACGCTCGGCGGCTCGTGCATCCTGCGTCCGATGCCGTGGCCGACGTAGTCGCGCAGGATGCCGTAGCCGTGGCCGGCGCGGACGACGTGCTCTTCGACCGCCGCGCCGATCTCGCCGACGTGGGTGCCGGTGGCCATCGCGGCGATCCCGGCCCACATCGACTGCTCGGTGACGCGCGACAGCTCCTCGCGGGCGGCCACGACCTCGGGGCGCGACGGGTCGGGGATCACGATCGTGATCGCCGAGTCGCCGTTCCAGCCCCCGTATTCGGCGCCGGCGTCGATCGAGACGATGTCGCCCGCCTCGAGCACGCGCTCCGAGGGGATGCCGTGCACGACCTGCTCGTTGACCGACACGCAGGTGGTGTGACGGTAGCCGCGCACGAGCTGGAAGTTCGACCGCGCGCCGCGCTCGCTCACGACCCGCGCGGCCGCCGCGTCCAGCTCCCCCGTGGTCACCCCGGGCGCGGCGAGCTCGCGCACCGCCCGCAGCATGGCCGCGGTGATCAGACCGGGCTCGACCATCGCGCGCAGCTGGGCGGGCGACTTGTAGATGCCCCGACGCAACGCCATCAGGACAGCGGCGTCAGGCCACGGGCGATCAGCGCCGTGACGATCCGCTCGGTGATCTCGTCGAGCGAGCCGACGCCGTCGATCCGGGCGACCAGGCCCCGTTCGCGGTACACGCCGAGGATCGGCGCGGTCTCGGTCTCGTAAATCGACAGCCGCCTGGCGATGACCTCTTCGGTGTCGTCGGTGCGACCCTGCTCGGCGGCGCGCAGCGTGAGACGGGCGATGCTCTCCTCGCGGGGCACGTCCAGTTCGAGGACCGCGTCCAGCCCCTCGTCTCGGGAGGCGAGGAAGGCGTCCAGGTCGGCGACCTGGCCGACGTTGCGCGGATACCCGTCCAGCAGGAAGCCGCCGGCGGCGTCGTCCCGGCCCAGCCGCTCGCGCACGACGGCGCTGGTGAGCTCGTCCGGCACGAGGGTGCCGGCCTCGAGGATCGACTGCACCTGGGCGCCGAGCTCGGTGCCGTCCTTGATGGCCGTGCGGAACACGTCGCCGGTCGAGATCGCGGGGACGCCGAAGGTCTCCGCGATGCGGACGCCCTGGGTGCCCTTGCCCGAGCCCTGGGGGCCCACGATCAGCAGCCGAACCGTCATCGCAGGAGCCCTTCGTAGTGGCGCTGCTGCAGCTGCGCGTCGATCTGCTTCACCGTCTCCAGGCCCACGCCCACCATGATCAGGATCGAGGTCCCGCCGAACGGGAAGCTCGCGCTCGCGCTCAGCGACGTCAGCGCGATCAGCGGGATCAGCGCCACGAGGCCCAGGTAGATGGAGCCGGGCAGCGTGATGCGGGTGAGGACGTAGTCGAGGTACTCGGCCGTGGGCCGGCCGGCACGGATGCCGGGGATGAACCCGCCGTACTTCTTCATGTTGTCGGCGACGTCGACCGGGTTGAACGTGATGGCGACGTAGAAGTAGGTGAACCCGACGATCAGCAGGAAGTACAGCAGCCAGTACAGCGGGTGGTCGCCCTTGGTCAGGTAGTTGTTGATCCAGGTGACCCAGCCCGGCACCTCGCCGTTCGAGTCGGGGGTCTGGTTGAACTGCGCGATCAGCGCCGGGATGTACAGCAGCGAGGAGGCGAAGATGACCGGCACGACGCCGGCCATGTTCACCTTGATGGGGATGTAGGTGTTCGTGCCGCCGTAGGTTCGCCGACCGACCATGCGCTTGGCGTACTGCACGGGGATGCGCCGTTGCGACTGCTCGACGAAGACGACGAGGGCGACGATGACGATGCCGACCAGGATCACCAGCAGGAAGGTCTCGAAGCCGCGGGACTGCCAGATGGTCCACATCTCGGAGGGGAACTGGGCGGCGATCGAGGTGAAGATCAGCAGCGACATGCCGTTGCCGACGCCGCGCTCGGTGACCAGCTCGGCGAACCACATGATCAGGCCGGTGCCGGCGGTCATCGTGATGATCATCAGCAGCTGCGCCCACCAGGCGTCGTTGGTCAGCAGCTGGGAGCAGGAGGTGGAGCTGCTGGTGCCGAACAGCTCACCGCTGCGGGCGACCGTCACGAGGGTCGTCGACTGCAGCAGCGCGAGCGCGATCGTGAGGTAGCGGGTGTACTGCGTCAGCCGCGCCTGACCGGACTGGCCCTCCTTGTAGAGGGTCTCGAAGTGCGGGATGACCACGCGCAGCAGCTGCACGATGATCGTCGCGGTGATGTAGGGCATGACGCCGAGCGCGAAGATCGAGAGCTGGAGCAGCGCGCCGCCGGAGAACAGGTTGACCAGGGAGAGCAGGCCCTGGGTGTCCGAGGAGTCCGCGAGGCACTCCTGCACGCTCGAGAAGTCGACGAATGGCGATGGCACGTGCGCGCCGAGGCGGTAGAGCACGATGATGCCCAGGGTGAAGGCGATCTTCCGCCGCAGGTCAGGCGTGCGGAACACACGCGCGATAGCGCTGAACACGTGGGGGTCCTCCAGAAAGGGTTCCGGCGCGCACAGCACGCACAGGCGTCCAGGTTAGCCCACCCTGCCTGCGGCTGCGCACTCGCACGGAACGACCGTGGGGGCCGGAGCACGCTCCGACCCCCACCGGGTTGTTACTTGACGGTGCCGCCCGCGGCGACGATCTTCTGCTCCGCCGAGCCGGAGACCTTGTCCACCGCGACGTTCAGCTTCACGGCGATGTCGCCGGTGCCGAGCACCTTGACCTTCTCGTTCTTGCGCACCGCGCCTTTGGCGACCAGATCGCCGACCGTGACGTCGCCGCCGGCCGGGTACAGCTCGGCGAGCTTGTCCAGGTTCACGACCTGGTACTCGACGCGGAACGGGTTCTTGAAGCCGCGCAGCTTCGGGGTGCGCATGTGCAGCGGCATCTGGCCGCCCTCGAAGCCGACCTTGACCTGGTACCGGGCCTTCGTGCCCTTCGTGCCGCGGCCGGCGGTCTTGCCCTTCGAGCCCTCACCGCGACCCACGCGGGTCTTCGCGGTGTTGGCGCCGGGGACCGGACGCAGGTGGTGCACCTTCAGCACGCCGGGACGGGTCGCGCCGACCTTCGGGTCCGCCTTGCCGGCCGGGGCCTTGGCCGCCGGCGCCTTCTTCTCCTTCTCGACGACCGCTTCGGTCGCCTTCTCAGCCTTCTCGGCCATCAGTCGATCTCCTCAACCTTCACGAGGTGGGCCACGGTGCGGACGTAGCCGCGCGTCTGCGGGTCGTCGGGACGGACGACCCAGTCGCCGATCCGCTTCAGACCGAGCGAACGCAGCGTGTCACGCTGGTTCTGCTTCTCGCTCACCTTGGACTTGACCTGGGTCACCTTCAGCCGTGCGGCCATCAGACACCTGCCTTCTGCGCTGCGGCGGCCTCGGCCTCGGCGCGGACGAGTCGGGCGGGGGCGACCTGGTCGAAGTCGAGGCCGCGGCGGGCGGCGACGTGACGCGGCTCCTCCAGCTGCTTCAACGCCTCGACGGTCGCGTGCACGATGTTGATCGTGTTCGACGAGCCGAGCGACTTCGACAGCACGTCGTGGATGCCGGCGCACTCCAGCACCGCGCGCACCGGACCGCCGGCGATGACGCCGGTACCGGCCGCGGCGGGACGCAGCAGCACGACGCCGGCGGCGGCCTCACCCTGCACCGGGTGCGGGATGGTGGAGCCGGCACGCGGCACGCGGAAGAAGTTGCGCTTGGCCTCCTCGACGCCCTTCGAGATCGCCAGCGGCACCTCGCGGGCCTTGCCGTAGCCGACCCCCACGACGCCGTTGCCGTCGCCGACGACGACGAGCGCGGTGAAGCTGAACCGGCGACCGCCCTTGACGACCTTCGACACGCGGTTGATCGTGACGACGCGCTCCAGGAACTGGCTGTCGTTGCGGTTGTTCGCGTTGCGGTCGCGGTTGGGGTTGCGCTCGCGCGCGCCCCGGCGCGCCTCGCGCGGCTCGGTCTGGGTCTCGGCCTCCGCGGGCGCGGCCGCAGCAGCGTCGGTCACTTCGGTCTCCTTGATCTCACTCACAGGTTCAGCCCTCCTTCGCGGGCGCCCTCGGCGATCGCGGCGACGCGACCGGCGTAGCGGTTGCCGCCGCGGTCGAACACGACGTCCGACACGCCGGCGGCCTTCGCACGCTCGGCGACGATCTCGCCGACCTTGCGCGCCTTGGCGGTCTTGTCGCCGTCGAAGCCGCGCAGGTCGGCCTCGAGCGTGGAGGCGCTGGCCACGGTGTGGCCCTGACCGTCGTCGACCAGCTGGACGAAGACGTGGCGGGCGGAACGGGTCACGACCAGGCGCGGGCGCTCGGCGGTGCCGACGACCTTCTTGCGCAGACGGGCGTGGCGACGCCCCCGCGCGACGGACTTGGAGGTCACAGCCATGGTTACTTACCAGCCTTTCCGGCCTTGCGCCGAACGACCTCGCCGGCGTAGCGCACACCCTTGCCCTTGTAGGGCTCGGGCTTGCGGATCTTGCGGATGTTGGCGGCCGCCTCGCCGACGGCCTGCTTGTCGATGCCGCTCACGGTGAGCTTGTTGTTGCCCTCGACCGTGAAGGTGATGCCGGCCGGCGGGTCGACCAGCACCGGGTGCGAGAAGCCCAGGGCGAGCTCGACCGAGCCGCCCTTCTGCGCGACCCGGTATCCGGTGCCGACGACCTCGAGGCCCTTGGTGTAGCCCTGGGTGACACCGATGATGTTGTTGTTGATGAGGGTGCGGGTCAGCCCGTGCAGCGACCGGGAGGCACGCTCGTCGTCGGGGCGGCTGACGAGGACCTGGTTCTCCTCGACCTTCACCTCGATCGGGCGGGACACGGTGAGGGCCAGCTCGCCCTTGGGACCCTTGACGGCGACGTCCTGGCCGTCGACGGTCACGGTGACGCCGGCGGGGATGTCGATGGGAAGACGTCCGATACGCGACATGTCAGATCACCACACGTAGGCGAGGACTTCCCCACCCACGCCCTTCGACTCGGCCTGACGGTCGGTGAGCAGACCGGAGGAGGTGGACAGGATGGCCACGCCGAGCCCGCCGAGGACCTTGGGGATCTCGGTCGACTTGGCGTACACGCGCAGACCGGGCTTGGAGACGCGCTTGATGCCGGCGATCGACCGCTCGCGGTTGGGGCCGTACTTCAGCGTGAGGGTCAGGGTCTGGCCGACGCGGGCGTCCGCGACCCGCCAGCCGGAGATGTAGCCCTCCTGCTGGAGGATCTCGGCGATGTGGGTCTTCAGCTTCGAGCTCGGCAGCGACACCTCGTCGTGGTGCGCGGCGTTCGCATTGCGCAGCCGGGTCAGCATGTCTGCGACCGGGTCTGTCATCGTCATGGTGGTGTTTCCTTCGTTCAGTGGTTTCGGATGCCGTTACAGGGCAGCCGACCTTCGTGAGGGGTGGTCTCAGGCCTGGGCGTCGTTCTGGCGGAACGGGAAGCCCAGGTGGCGCAGCAGCGCACGGCCTTCGTCGTCCGTGGTGGCGGTCGTCACGACGGTGATGTCGAAGCCGCGCACCCGGTCGATCCTGTCCTGGTCGATCTCGTGGAAGACCGACTGCTCCTGCAGGCCGAAGGTGTAGTTGCCGTGTCCGTCGAACTGCTTGGGCGAGAGCCCGCGGAAGTCGCGGATGCGGGGCAGCGCGAGGTTGACCAGACGGTCCAGGAACTCCCAGGCCCGGTCGCCGCGGAGCGTGACATGCGCGCCGATGGCCTGCCCCTCGCGCAGCTTGAACTGCGCGATGGACTTGCGGGCCTTGGTGACGACCGGCTTCTGGCCGGTGATCCGGGTGAGGTCGTCGACCGCCCCGTCGATCACCTTGCTGTCGCGAGCGGCCTCGCCGACGCCGGTGTTCACGACGACCTTGACGATGCCCGGGATCTGCATGACGTTCGCGTAGCCGAACTCGTCCTGCAGCGCCTTCTTGATCTCGCCGTTGTACTTCTGCTTCAGGCGCGGCTGGGTCTTGCCAGCCGGCGCGGCAGTTGCCGTGCTCATGTTCAGAGGTCCTTGCCGCTCTTCTTCGCGTAGCGCACGCGGACCGTGCGCTTCACGCCGTCCTTGACCTGTTCCTCGACCCGGCGGCCGACGCGGGTCGGCTTCTTGGTCGACGGGTCGACGAGGGCGACGTTGGAGATGTGGATGGGGGCCTCGAAGGTCTCGATGCCGCCCGTCTTGGTGCCGCGCTGGGACTGGCCCACGCGGTTGTGCTTGGTGACGTAGTTCACGCCCTCGACGAGCACGCGGTTCTGCTCAGGGAAGACCTCAAGGACCTTCCCCTGCTTGCCGCGGTCGCCGCCGCGCTCGGGCTTGGCACCCGAGATGACCTGAACCAGGTCGCCCTTCTTGATCTTCGCCATGATCAGATGACCTCCGGGGCGAGCGAGACGATCTTCATGAACTTCTTGTCGCGAAGCTCACGACCGACCGGGCCGAAGATGCGGGTGCCGCGGGGCTCCCCGTCGTTCTTCAGGATCACGGCGGCGTTCTCGTCGA
>JASGDW010000174.1:0-3973 GCA_047606965.1 Microbacterium sp. | reverse complement strand
TGGAACCGCCCGGCGCGCGCCACGGCCAGGTCGACGGCGGCGGCCAGCAGACGCGACTCACGGGCCTGCGCGGCGGCGACCGCTCGACGCGCGTCGACGAACTCGGTCACCAGCGCGTCCAACGCCGGCCAGCCCATGCCGTCCGCTGCGTGCCCCATCGATGTCTCCTCGCCATGGCCGCGACCAGCGGCGTCCGGTCTCGCACGGAAGTGGGCACTGTGCGCTGTCCTCTGACATCCCTCACGCTACAAGAGGGTTCCGACATCGGCGCCGGACTGCCACCGGGAGCTCGAAATCCCCCCGCCCCCCGCGAGCAGCCCTCAGATCCCGGCGTCCTGCGGCTCGCCCTCCCGCCGCCGCCGCGCCAGGTCGAGGACGGCGAGCACGAGGGCGAGCGCGAGGAAGATCCCGACCGAGACCATGCCGAAGCCGTACGCGTCGTGGAACACGACCGCGTCGACGGGGCCGGTGTCCTGCTCGCGGTACACGGTCGCGTAGAACAGCGCGAGGGCGACGGCGGTGCCGACCGCCGTGCCGATGCGTTGGCCGAGCTGGCCGACGGATCCGGCCAGCCCTCCCTCCCGCACCGGGATCTCGGCCAGCGTCAGCGTCTGGTTCGGGGAGATCACCAGCCCGCCGCCGACGCCGCCGATGAGCATCGCGCCCGCCATCGCGAACGGCGTGATCGCGTCGTCGACGTACAGCGCCGCGGTCACGAGCCCGCCGACGCAGACCAGCACGAGCGCGAGTCCCAGCACGACGATCGGCCGGCCGTACCGGGCGACCAGGATGCCGCTGAACCAGGAGGCGACGGCGCTCGCGAGAGCGAAGCCGATCGTGACCATCCCGGCGAACAGGGGCGCGATGCCCAGCCCGCCCTGCAGGTACAGCGTCGTGAGCAGGAACATCGACGGCGCCGCGCTGAAGTACGCGGCCTGCAGCAGCGTGCCGTTGCGGTAGGAGGAGATCCGGAACAGCTCGAGCGGGATGAGCGGGTGCCGGCCGCCGAGCGCATAACGGCGCTCCCAGGAGACGAACGCACCCGCGAACAGCACGAACACGACCAGCAGCCACCAGCGATCCGGGTCGTCCCCGGGCGACCCGGTCGTGAACAGGAACGGCCACATGAGCGCGATGATCGCGGCGGCGAACAGCAGCACGCCGACGGGATCGAGCGCGAGCTTGCGGGCCGAGCGCTCGCGCGTGGGCGGCAGCATCCACACCGCCAGCGCGATGGCGGCCGCGCCCAGCGGCAGGTTGACCCAGAAGATCCACCGCCACCCGTCCGTGGCCCCGCCCAGCGCGATCAGCAGGCCGCCGAGCGTGGGCCCGAACGCGGTCGCGACCCCGATCGTCGCGCCGAACAGGCCGAAGGCGCGGCCGCGCTCCTCGCCCCGGAACAGCTGCTGGATCAGCCCGAGCACCTGCGGCATCTGCGTGCCCGCCGCCATCCCCTGCACCAGACGGCACACCAGCAGCGCCGTCGTGTTCGGCGCCAGGGCGCAGCCCACGCTGGCCAGGGTGAACGCGCTCAGCCCGATCAGCAGCAGCGCGCGACGCGACCGCTGGTCGCCCATGCGCCCCATCGGGACGAGGAGCAGGCCGAAGGTGAGCACGTACCCGGAGACGATCAGCTGCAGCTCGGTGGACCCGGAACCGAAGGCCGACTCGATCGAGGGCAGCGCGACGTTGACCTTCGACATGTCGAGGATCGTGATCGCGGCGACGGTGACGCACACCCAGAACGCGCGCCAGCGATGGGCCGGTGTGACCGGGATGTCGCGTGTGACGGGGTAGGCGCCGGGATGCGGGGTCTTCGAACCGTCGGTCACCGTCCCACCCTATGAGCCGGAGGAGCCGGGACCGCCCCGGCGCGGCCCGCCACAGACCGGAAACAATCCCGGCGTAGCCTGCCGACATGGCCCTCGTCGACGTCTGCGTCGTCTACATCCTGCGCAGCCGCGCAGGTGCGGACGAGGTGCTGCTCGGCTACAAGCGCACCGGGCTGGGGCTGGGCCGGGTCGTCGGCATCGGCGGCAAGCTCGAACCGGGTGAGACCCCGGCACAGGCGGCGGTGCGCGAGGTGCGCGAGGAGACCGGGCTGCGGCTGTCGGCGTCCGATCTGGTCGAGGTGGGCGTGCTCGACTACCATTTCCCCGCCCGCGACGCCTACTCGCAGCGCTCGCACGTGTTCGTCTGCCGCCGGTTCGCGGGGCGTCCGGCGGAGACCGACGAGATCGTGCCGGCCTGGTTCCGGGTCGACGAGGTGCCGTACGAGCGGATGTGGGACGACGCGAGCCGCTGGCTGCCGGCGGTGCTGCGGGGCGGCCGCATCCGCACCCGGGGCTACACCTTCGGCGACGACCTCGCGACGGTCGTGCACGAGGAGCCCGGCGCCTGGGTGTGAGCTGCGCCGCGGTCGCCTCAGGCGCCGCGGCGCTCGTGCAGGATGCCGGCGCGCTCCGGGTGCCGCGCGAACCAGTCCGCCACGTACCAGCACACCGGGATGACCTCGCGGTCCCCGCGTTCCTCCAGCCGGGCGACGGCGCGGTCGACGAGCTCGCCGGCGTAGCCGTGGCCCCGGAACGTGGGCACCGTGAACGCCCGCGTCAGGGCGACCGTGCGGCCGTCGTCGCGGTAGTCCAGCACGCTGAGGAGCGTGTCGCCGCGCCGCAGCACGAAGCGGGACGCGTCGGGCTCGTCGGCGAAGGTCAGCGCGTCGGTCATCCCCTCAGGCTACGCCGCGTGGCGCACGCCGGGTCCACGTCCGCATCCGTCACACTTCGTCACAGTCGTCGCGGCCGATCGTCGCGAATTGACTCGGGCGGTCATCTGCCGCGATAATCGGGCCTATGACCGACAACGCACGCTCTCTGTCCGCCTGGGAGGCGAACGGGACTGCCGGCATGATGGCCGGCCGCGTTGTCATGTGTTGTCGAATGTGCCGCTGAGTCGATGACCGCCGCCGGATCGGCCGCTGCCTCACCGTCGCAGCCGTCGGATCCCCCAGCCCCGCATGACGCGGACGCTGCGCACCGGGCCCCGTCGCGGGCCGCTTCGCAACACCCCGGGCTCGCCGAGCCCTCTCCTGCAAGGACTTCTCCCATGTCGAACACCGCCATCCTCGACCGTCCCGTCTCCCGACCCGACCTGCGCCTCGTCCCGCGTGCGGCCGAGCCCGCCCCCTCGGCGCCCGAGCGCCACATCCCCGCCGGCACCTCGCCGCGCGGCTTCGCCCTCTACGTCGGCTTCGACGAGGCCAAGGCCGCCGCATCCGGCGTCTCCCTCGGCGTGCTCGTCGAGGCCCTGCGCCGCACCCTGCACGAGCTCGCCCCCGAGGCCGAGACCTACGCGACCGTCGCCCTCGCCCCCGTCGGCGCCGGCGGTCGCGACGTCGACCTCGTGCGCCTCGCCCTGCACGAGCCCTCGGCCGTGGCCCGCACCAAGCCCGAGATCGAGGTCGAGGAGCGCGCCGAGGCCGGCGTCGTCGTCGACATCTCCCGCAAGCGGGTGCTCATCGACGGCGAGTCGGCGGCGTTCACCTTCAAGGAGTTCGAGCTGCTGCAGTACCTCGTGCTGCGCGAGGGCCGCACCATCGAGCGCACCGAGCTCGTCTCGTCGCTGTGGCAGGCCTCCGACGACGACGAGGTCCCCGGCGAGCGGACGATCGACGTGCACGTGCGGCGCCTGCGCGCCAAGCTCGGCCGCTTCGAGGACATCGTGCGCACCGTGCGCGGCGTCGGCTACCGCTTCGACCGGCACGCCGACGTCGTCATCCGCTACGGTCACGGCACCCCCTCGCCCGACCGCTTCTGAGCCGCATGGCCGCCGGCGACGTCGGTGGCCATGCGTAGGGTGAGGGCGTGACCCAGAGCGACCGAATGCCGCGCGTCTCGGCCTCGCGGCGCACGGGCGCGCGCGACCCGCGTCCGGGGGCGCGCGCCTCCGCCCCGCCCCGTGAGACCGTGTACCG
>JASGDW010000173.1:0-4086 GCA_047606965.1 Microbacterium sp. | reverse complement strand
CTTGAAGTCGTCGAACGCGGTCTGTCCCCAGCGCAGGAACTGGTAGCGCTCGCCGTTGCGCTCGTACTCGATCTCGACGTTGCGCTCGAGGGCGTTCTCGGTGCCGAACAGGTCGGCGATGACGGAGTGGTCGATGACCATCTCGGCCGGCGAGAGCGGGTTGATCTTGTTCGGGTCGCCGCCCAGCGCGGTGACCGCCTCGCGCATCGTGGCGAGGTCGACGATGCACGGCACGCCCGTGAAGTCCTGCATCACGACGCGTGCCGGGGTGAACTGGATCTCCGTGTCCGGGTCCGCATCCGGGTCCCACGAGCCGAGCGCCTGGATCTGCTCCTTGGTGACGTTGGCGCCGTCCTCGGTGCGCAGCAGGTTCTCCAGCAGCACCTTCAGGCTGAACGGAAGCCTGCGGTATCCGTCGACCGAGTCGATGCGGAAGATCTCGTAGTCGGTGCTGCCGACCGTCAGGGTGCTCTTGGCACCGAAGCTGTCCACCGTCGACACGCTCGTCTCCTTCGTTCGCGCGGGGCCGGGTTCGAGGCCCGACGCCCCCATCTTCGCCTCCTCGTGGGAGGCAGGCTAGCAAGGCATGCCTTACCGCCGACAGGGGCATATTTATCTTGACGTCAAGATAAATATATCATTCGGGCGCGGACGACGATCCCTCGGACGCCGCCCCGGCGGGTCGCGCGTAGAGCGATCGCGCGGCGAGCCAGGTCACCGCCAGCAGCGGCGCGAACAGCGGCAGTCCCATGGCGATCTTCAGCGTTCCCAGCAACGCCACCGCGGACTCGCGGTTCGCGCCGTCCAGCGAGCTCAGGTAGATCGGGAACTGCACGAGCAGGCGCGCCGCGAACAGCCCGGCCCACGCGATCGTGAGCCAGAAGAAGGTGCGGCGCTTGCGGCGTTCGCCGCGCCACCGGGTCCCCTCCCCCGTCAGGTAGCCGGCGACGAGACCGACGACGGGCCAGCCGAGGACGGCCGACAGCAGCATCGCGACGCCGTAGGCGAGGTTGGTGAGCAGCCCGGGGACGAAATTGTCCGAGGGGTTGCCGGTGAGCAGGGCGAGGGCCGCGGCGGCGACGGCCGCGACCAGGCCTCCCAGCGCGGAGGCCGGCGGCGACTTCTGGGCGAGGCGCACCGCGGTGAACACGACCGCGGCACCGACCGACGCCACCACGGACCACAGCAGTTCCAGCGTCATCGTGTAGACGACGACGAACACGAGGCTCGGCAGCACGGACTCGGCGACGCCGCGCCATCCGCCCATCGCCCGCCACACCACCTGCCCGGTCGAGGCCTCGGCCGCCGGGTCCAGCCCGGCGCGCTGGGCGGCTGCGCCCAGCGCCTGGCCGAATGCGGCCGACGCCGAGGCCCGCTCCTGCTCGGGGGACGGCTCGCTCACACCGACCCCGGCGTCGCCGGCATCTTCAGCGGGATCAGGTCGCGCGGCGGCATGGGAGCCGAGCCACGCACGACCACGAGCGAGCGGAACAGACTCTCGATCTGCGCCGCGGCGTCGACGTCCGCGGTGGCCGATCCCCCGATCACACCGCGCAGGAACCAGCGCGGGCCGTCGACGCCGACGAAGCGTGCCAGGCGCATGCCGGCGGGGGTGTCCGCAGTGGCCGCGACCGGCACCTCCGCGAGCAGCTCCGGACCGAGCGGGCCGGTGCGCTCCTCGACGCGACCGCCCTGCTGACGGACCTGCTGACGGATCTGCTCGCGCGTCTCCTCCCACAGGCCGGTGGTGCGCGGCGCCGCGAACGGCTGCACCTGCAGCGTCGAGCCTGCGTAGTCCAATCCGACCGCGACGATCCGCTTGGTCTGCTCCTCGACCTCGAGTCGCAGGTTCAGACCCTCCCGGGGCAGTACCTTGATGGCGCCGAGGTCGATGTAGGGCCGGACCGGGTTGACCTCGGACTCGTCGAACGGCCCCTCGGTCGCACGATCCTCGGGTGCGGACTTCGGCGCCGAGGCCGGCAACACGTCGCTCATGCGGGATTCCCTCCATCGCCGGTGTAACCGGTCGAGCCGAAACCGCCCTCTCCGCGCGCGCTCACGGGCAGTTCGTCGACGGGGACGAAACACGCCCGCGGCACCGGCATCACGATGAGCTGGGCGATGCGGTCGCCCGCGGCCACGTCGTACGCCTCGTCCGGGTCGGTGTTCAGCAGCGCGACCTTGATCTCGCCCCGGTAGCCCGCGTCGATCGTGCCGGGCGCGTTGACGATCGTGATGCCGTGCTTCGCGGCCAGGCCGCTGCGGGGCACGACGAAGGCGACATAGCCGTCCGGCAGCGCGATGCGCACGCCGGTGCCGACCAGGGCGCGGCGTCCCGGCTCGAGCCGGACCGACTCGGTCGCGGTCAGATCCGCGCCCGCATCGCCGGGATGGGCGTAGACGGGGGTCGCGGACGCGATAATGGGGACGTCCACGGTTTCGGTCACCCAACGAGGGTAATGCAGAAGATGAACTCACGCTCCCGCCCCCGAGACGCCGACTACCGGGAGCGTCTCGCTCCCTCTCTCTGGACGATCGTCGCCGCGATGGTGTGCGCACCGATGGCCACCCTGGTGTTCGTGAAGATCGGCACGACGCTCGCGCTCCTGATCGGCGCCGCCGTCGCGATCGCGCTCGTCGCGGCACTGATCGGCCTCGCGCCGATCGTGGATGTCACCGGCTCCGTCCTGCGCGTCGGGCCGGCCCGGATCGACGTCTCCTACCTCGGCGAGCCCACGGCGCTGCGAGGCGAGCAGGCCCGCACCGTGCGCGGCCCGGGACTGCCCGCGCACGCCTGGCACATGCTGCGCGGCGGCATCGACGGGGTGGTCGTGCTCCCCCTGACCGATCCCGACGATCCCGCACCGGCATGGGTGGTCTCCAGCCGCACCCCGGATCGGCTGGCGGCCGCCGTCCGCCGCGCGCAGTTCAGGCCGCGCACTCCACGCAGATAGGTCCCGCGACCTCCTCGTGGTCGAGTTGCGAGCGGTGCTTCACCAGGAAACAGCTCACGCAGGTGAACTCGTCCTCCTGCGCCGGCAGCACGACGACGTCGAGCTCGAGGTCTGACAGGTCGGCTCCCGGAAGCTCGAAACCGGAAGGATTGTCGGCGTCCTCGACGTCGACCGTCCCCGACAGCTTGTCGGGGACGCGCTCCTTGAGCGCCTCGATCGACTCGCTGTCGTCCTCGTTCTTGCGGGGGGCGTCGTAGTCGGTGGCCATTCGCGTGTGTCTCTTTTTCCTCGGGTGGAGCGTGCCTTCGGGCATGCAGGCGGCCATAGTTTGCATGACCCTCCGTCATTTCGCAAATGCGCGGAAGGATCGTGTCCGCGGGAAAACTCGCGGCGCGCGCGGGATATTCCCGGCGTTCGGCCGGGCGTGTGTCAGCATGGCCACACACCGCGGATCGGAGGCGTGTGACGCATGGAACAGCTGAGAGTGGTCGGCACCGAAGAGGGCTCGCTGGTTCTGGCGAGCCCGGCGGGTGAGCGCTTCGCCCTCGCCGTCGACGAGGTTCTGCGCGCCGAGATCCGTCGCGCCCGTGGGATCTCGCCCGAGCCCCTCGCCGCACGCAAGGCGAGCCCGCGCGAGATCCAGGCACAGATCCGAGCCGGACTGTCCGCAGAGGACGTCGCGGAGCTGCTGGGCGCCGCGATCGAGGACGTCCGCCGCTACGAGCCGCCGGTCATCGCCGAGCGTGAGTTCATCGTGGGTCAAGCGCTGTCGGTGCCGGTGCTCACGGGCGGCGACTTCGACGACGCGCCGTCCACGACCTTCGGGGTGGCGGTGCGCGCGAAGCTGGCCGAGGCCTCGGCCAGCGCAGAGCGCTGGAGCAGCTGGAAGGAACCGGACGGCTGGATCGTGAAGCTCCTGTTCACCGCCGGCGACGTCGAGCGGGACGCCCGCTGGTCGTTCGATCCCCGCCGCAGCACGCTCACCCCGCTGAACGCGGACGCCACGCAGCTGTCCCGGCAGGGCTCGCTGCCCGACGGCCTCATCCCCAGGCTGCGCGCGCTCGACACGCCGGGGCTGAAGGACGACTCCCGCTTCGACAGCGGCGCATTCGGCCCGCGGGTCACGCCGGAG
>JASGDW010000172.1:0-3288 GCA_047606965.1 Microbacterium sp. | reverse complement strand
TCGTGGACCGGTTCCTCGCCGCAGCCGGCCGCGGTGGGGGCGAGGTCATCGGCGACATGCCCCAGGTCAAGCGGCAGGTCACTGTGGAGCTCGCGGCGATCAACGCCGCGATGGCCGGCTGCCTGCCGGAGCACTTCCCGGTCGTGCTCGCCGCCTGGGAGGGGCTCATGCGCGAGCGCGCCGCGAGAGGCGGCGGCTGGCAGTCCACGAGTGGTCCGGCACCGCTGATCGTCGTCAACGGTCCGGTGCGCGAGGAGCTCGGCTTCAACAGCACCGGCGGGGTGTTCGGCCCCGGCTTCCGCGCCAACGCCACGGTCGCCCGTGCGATCGGGCTGATCGTGCGCAACGTCTTCGGCGTCCTCCCGCACGAGTTGGAGCAGGCCACGCAGGGCCTGCCCGGCCGGTGGTCGATCTGCTTCGGTGAGAACGAGGAGGACAGTCCCTGGCCCGCCTTGGCGGCCGAGTTGGGCGTGACCGGCGACGCGGTCACCACCACCCTGCTGCGCACCTGCGAGTTCGTCGACAACCGGCACACGGGCGAGGCGGAGCACCTCCTCGCCGACATCGCCGACACGATCGGGCGCTCCGGCTCGTGGATCTTCGCCCATGCCGGCGTCGGCGTCATCCTCTGCCCCGAGCACGCGCATCTGCTCGCCGGCGCCGGCTACGGCCGCGCCGACGTGCAGCGCGCCCTCGCCGAGCGCTCCGGCCGCTCCACGGCCGCCCTCGCCGCGGCGGGCAAGGACGTCGCCGACGACGGCGTGCGCCGGCCCGGCGCCGCCGCCTCGCCGGATGCCTTCCAGCGCACGATCGCCCCCGGCGCCGAGTCCGGCGTCCTGGTGGCCGTCGCAGGGTCGCGCACCGCGGGCATCTCGATGGTGGTGCGCCTGTTCGCCGACTGGTCGGGGTCGTCCGTGCCGATCGTACGACCGGGGCGGGGCGCGTGAACGGCCGCCCGCGGCTCTCTGAGATCAGTATCCGGCGGCAGCCGGCACGAGACGAAGGCGAGTGAGATGGCCAGCACAGTGCGTGCGGCGGTGCAGACGGCACCGCGCACGATCGAGATCCGGGAGTTCCCCCGGCCCCGCACCGGTGCCGACGACGCGCTTCTGCGCGTGGAGGCGAACGGTGTCTGCGGCAGCGACGTCGAGATCTACCGCGGCCACCTCGGCGGCGGTGGCGGCGCGTTCATCCCGGGCCACGAGCCCATGGGCATCATCGAGGAGATCGGCGAGAAGGCGGCCGAACGCTGGGGGGTGGGGGTGGGGGACCGGGTCGCGCTCGAGGTGATCGTGCCCTGCCGGGCGTGCGCCGACTGCCTGAGCGGGGCCTACCAGGCCTGCCGCTTCCGCAAGTACGGGCACGGCGTGACCGGCATCGACGTCGACCCGAGCCTGTGGGGCGGCTTCGCCGAGTACATGTACGTCTCACCGAACTCGGTCGTGCACAAGATCGACCGGACGCTGCCGGCCGAGATCGCCGCGATGTTCAACCCGCTGGGCGCCGGCGTCCGGTGGGCCGTGGGCCTGGGCGAGGTCGGGCTGGGCGACAGCCTGCTCGTGCTCGGCGCGGGTCAGCGCGGCATCGCCGCCGTCATCGCGGCCAAGGCGGCGGGCGCCGGGATGGCCATCGTCACCGGGCTGCGCTCGGACGAGCACAAGCTGGCCGTCGCCCGCGAACTGGGCGCCGATCACACCTTCGTGGTCGACGGCGAGGATGCCGCGGACGTGGTGGCGTCGGTCCACGAGCTCACCGGCGGGCGCGGGGTCGACGTGGCGCTGGAGGTGACGCCGATGGCCTCGCAGCCGGTGACCGACGCCCTGAAAGCGGTGCGTCACGGCGGTCGCGTGGTCCTCGCCGGCCTCAAGGGCGGCCGGGAGATCCCGCTGAGCACCGATCTCGTCGTGAACCGCGCGCTGACGATCAAGGGCGCCTTCGGAGTGGACTCGACCGCGATGGACACGGCGATCGCGCTGATCGAATCGCGCCGGTTCCCGCTGGAGAAGCTGCACACCCACACCTTCGGCCTGGACGACGTGGGGCTGGCCATCGAGACCCTCGCGGGCGAGACCGACGACCGGTCCGCCCTCCACGTCTCCGTGCATCCCGCCTTCGCCTGAGAGGACACCGCCGTGATCGTCGACGCCCACGCCCATTTCCTCCCCCGCGACTACCCGGAGGACGCGCCGGACTGCTTCCCGCGCATGGAGCCGATCGACGGGTCGACCGCCCGCCTGCTCGTGTTCGACCAGATGCGGTACTCCGCCGCCGAGGTCTTCTTCGCCGCGGAGCGGCGGGTCGAGGCGATGGACGCCGCCGGCATCGGCGCCGAGGTCGTCAGCCCCATGCCGCCGCTGTTGCGGTACGACCTGCCCCTGGCCGACGGCATCGCGCTGGCACGGCACGTGAACGCCTTCGGCGCGGAGCTGAGCTCGCACGCGCCCGACCGGATCGTCTCGCTCGGCATGGTGCCGATGCAGGACCCGGATGCGGCGGCCGCCGAGCTCGCGCAGATCGAGGCCGGCGGACTGGCCGGAGTGGAGATCTCCTCCAACATCCTGGGCCGCTCGATCGGCGACCCGATGTTCCTCCCGTTCTTCCAGGAGGCCGAGCGGCTCGGTGTTCCGATCTTCGTCCACGCCATGCCCGCGCCCATGGACCGGCTGCCGATGTCGGCGATGGGCACCTACGTGGTGGGCATCGAAGGCGTGTTCGCCGCTGCGTCCCTCATCCTCGGGGGAACCGCCGCTGCGTGCCCGGACCTGCGCATCTCCTTCAGCCACGCGGCCGGGGGCCTGGCGATGATGCTGCCCCGCGCGAACTACTTCTGGAGCGGGGCGTGGAACGAGGGCCCCGTCGATCCGGACCGTGCGGTCATGCACGACGACGGGCCCTCCCCGCTCGAGTACGCGCGGCGGTTCTACTACGACGCGACCGTGTTCGACCGCCGCACGATCAGATACCTCATCGACCTGCTGGGAGCCGACCGGCTCCTGGTCGGCTCCGACTTCCCCGCCATGATGCGCGAGGAGCCGGCAGCGAAGACCATCCGCGACATGCAGCTGCCGGAGCCGGCCTGGGCCGAGATCAGTCACCGCAACGCGTTCCGCTGGCTCGGCCGGGAGATCCGCGCCGGGGCGGGCCTCGGCCGCTCCCGTGCGCACGCCGGCTGACCATGAGCGCTCGCCAGGCGATCCCCAGGGCGGGTGTTCCGGGGCCGCCTGGCGAGCGCTCATGGTCAGCCGGCGTGCGCACGGGAGCGGCCGAGGCCCGCCCCGGCGCGGATCT
>JASGDW010000171.1:0-4210 GCA_047606965.1 Microbacterium sp. | reverse complement strand
GTCGCCCGCGCGCTCCCGCCGCACGAGCTCGGCGACCGCCGCCGGCAGCCCGGAGCGCGCGCGCTCGTGAGCGAGTCCCGCGCGCTCGATCACCACGTCGGGTCCTGCCACCGTGACCAGGCACCCCCTCTTGCCGCACTCGCACGCGGCGCCGCCGGGGACGACGACCACGTGACCGGGCTCGAAGGCGATCCCGTCCACGCCGGTCAGCAGACGGCCTCCGACCACGGCTCCGCCGCCGATCCCGGTGTCCGCCTTGAGGTAGACGACGTCCGTGGTGGCCTCTCCCCCGGGCAGCGCCTGCAGCTCGGCGAACTCGGCGTACGCCGCCGCGTTCGCATCGTTGATGATCCCGATGCCCAGCGCAAAGCCGCCGACGCGTTCGCCCAGCAGCGCGGCGAGGTCGACGTCCCGCCAGCCCAGGTCGATCGCCACCGGAATGGTCTCGTCGGGCTGACGCACCGGCGCCGGGACGACCACGACCAGCCGCACCGCGCTCGCCCCCTGCACGGCGAGCGCGAGGCGAGCGCCCTCGACGAGCAGCGCGATCTGGTCCGCCACCCCGGCGGGGTCCGCGTACGGGGTCCGCACGGCGTGTCGATCCCGCAGAAGCGGCCGGCCCGCCAGGTCGACGGCCACCAGCAGGATCTCGTCGATCACGAACCGCACGCCCACCAGCGCGATCCGCGCCCCGTCGATCTCGAGTCGGCGGGGGGGCCTGCCGCGGGCTCCCGGACGCGCGGGGCCGATCGCCGCGTCGCGCACGAAGCCGGCCTCCGACAGCTCCGAGATCAGCAACGTGATCGCGCCGGGCGCGAGCCCGGTGGCCGCGGCCAGCTCGGTGCGCGCGATCCGACCGGCCCGGTCGACGCAGGTCAGCACAAGTCCCAGGTTGTGCGAGCGCACATCGACGGCCGACAGACCGCCGCCCATCGATTCGCCCATGCCTCGATTCTGCCGCCTCGACGGCTCGCGCCCCGCGCGCGGCCGTCACCCCGTCCGGCTTCGACCTGCACGGCCCGGCGGCTCCCGTTCACGGCCGGGCCACCCCCTCCCACAGTTCGACCAGTCGTCCCGGTGCCAGAGCCGCCGTCGGCGACGCCCCTGCCCGTCGCGGCCCGGCGGGCACCTCGCCATCGCGGACCAACCGCCTCAGCGCGTCGTGGACGGGCGCGTCCGGTCCGGGGTCGCCCGGGTGCGCGAACAGCGCGGGGAGCTCGGTGCCGTGAGCGGCGGGCGCCTCGCCGAACCGGCCGACCTCGAGCAGGCCCGCACGCCCGCCGGCTCTGCGCTGCTGCGCCACCAGCCGTGCCGCGGGGAGCCGGTAGACCACGTCGGTGAGCAACCGTCCGCGTGCGGCCGCCGGGTCGGCGCCCGCCGGCGCGTACTCCCGCACGAGGTCGTCGGCACGGTCGCCGCCGAACCGCCGCGCCTCATCGGCCACCTCGGCGACCGATCCCGCGCCCACCGCGTCCGGCGGGAAGCCGGCCGACTCCTCCGCCGTCGCGGACGACAGCACCGCGGTGCGACGCAGCGCGCCGGCGTCGACGGCGTCCATCGGATGACGGGGCACCACGACCGGCACCACTCCGGCGCGGTCGCGGACGATGCCCAGGGAACGCACGACGGGACCGTTGCGCACGCCGATGTCGCGCGCCACGACCCGCGCAGGCGCCGTCACGACGCGCCGCGGGTCGAGCGTCAGGATCCGCTCCGGGTCGTCCTCGACGCCGAGGTCTCGCAGCAGCGCCTTCGAGAGCCGGCGGGCGACCTCCGGCTCGACGATCCGGGACGCCCCGCCGGAGAAGCAGGCCAAGCCCGCCGGAGGCGCGACGGCGGGCGACACCGCGACAGCGCAGGCGAGGAATCCACCGGAACTCTGACCCGCGACCGTGACGCGTGCGGGGTCGCCGCCGAAGACGGCCGCGTTCTCGCGTGTCCAGCGATAGGCCGCGATGGCGTCCTGGAGACCGAGGTCGTGCGCTTCGGCGAGCCCGCCGCCGAGCCAGGCGAGCTCGGCGAAGCCGTACACCCCGACCCGGTAGTTCGGCGCGACGACCACGCAGGGCACGGAGGCCGCGAGCGCGGCGGCGTCCATCGACGGCGCCGACGCCGCCCCCACCTCGAACCCGCCGCCGTACAGCCACCAGAGCACCGGCAGACCGACTGCTCCGGCCGGCGCCCACACCTGCAGGTTCAGGCTGTCGTCGCCCTGCGGGGCCCCGAGATCCAGTCCCGGCACCGGCGGCTGCCACGGCGCCGCGCCGGCCTCGCCACCGGGAACGGGGCGGTTCGCCAGCGGTTGGAGCCGGGGTGCGGCGAAGCGATGGTCGAGCCGGGCGTAACGGAGGCCTCGCCATACCGTGACGGCGCTCATCGCCCTCCGCCCGGGCGCCGGACCGCGTCGATCACGCCGCCGTCCACACGACCCTCACCTGGGAGCGGGAGAAGAACCCGTCAGCGCACGACGACGGTCGTGGCGACGGGCGACGGGTTCTGGAACAGGTCGAGCACGGGGCGGTGCGCGTCGACGGCCTGTCGCAGCAGCGCGTAGCGCTCCGCCGTCTCCGGCCCGCCGGGCTCCACGCGCAGCCGTACCTCGGCGAAGCCGGCGCGCACGGCGTCGTCCTTGCCGGACAGACGCGCGGCGCGCTCGTCGGCGGTGACCGCGGGGACATCGATGATCGTGGTCATGCGGCGACCGTAGCGGCGCGCGACGCCGTCACGCAAGGCCACACCCCACTCAGTCTGCGGCTGCGTGCCCGGACGACGGCGCGGCCGGGTCGATGCCGACCGCGGGCAGCAGGATGCCGTCGATGACGGCGACGACGTAGTCGCGGTCGATGGGCTTGCGCTCCACGAGCGAGCGATACGCCGTCATCGACGGCACGAGAACGGCGAGCCGCTCGACGTCGGCGTCCGCCCGGATCTCTCCCCGCTCGACCGCCCGCCGCAGCAGCGCTCGGTTGGCGACCACGCGCGGCTCGAGGATGGCACGGAACGCCGCCTCGGCCAGCTCGGGCTCGCGCGACATCATCGAGGCGACCCCCGCCATCACGCGGAGCTTGCGCTCGGCGTCCTTGAGCGGCAGCGGCGTGACCATCGCGAGCAGATCGCCGCGCAGCGTGCCGGTGTCGGGGAGGGCCGCCTGCGCACGCCCCGGCTTCAAACAGGCCACGGCGTCCAGCACGAGATCGGCCTTCGAGGGCCAGCGCCGGTACACGGTCGCCTTGCCCGCGCCGACCCTGGTCGCGACCGCGTCGATGGTCATGCCCTCGTACCCGCACTCCGCGAGCATGTCGATCGTGGCATCGAGGATGTCGTCGTCGCGCGAGGCGTCGCGCGGGCGCCCCGGCCGCGCTTTCGCGGCGGCCTCCTGCTCGAGCGCGGTGTCGGCTCGCATCATCGCGGACCCTCCTTCGATGCACGCCGCAACGGCGCACGTCCATGCTACTTCAGAAACTCGCAGGTTCCGAAACTTATTAGTTTCGGATACGCTCGGTCTCATGACCTCCCCCCACACTGCGACGCACCACGAGACGCGCCCGACCACGCGTCGCTGGTGGACGCTCGGCACCGTCGGCATCGCGCAGCTCATGGTCGTGCTCGACGCCACCATCGTGAACATCGCCCTCCCCGCGGCGCAGAGCGACCTCGGGTTCTCGGACGGCGACCGCCAGTGGATCATCACGGCGTACTCGCTCACCTTCGGCAGCCTGCTGCTGTTCGGCGGCCGCATCTCCGACCTGATCGGCCGCAAGATCGCCTTCCTCGTGGGTCTCGTCGGCTTCGCCGGCGCCTCCGTCCTGGGCGGGCTCGCGGGCACCTTCGAGGTCCTCGTGGCCGCCCGCGCACTGCAGGGGGCCTTCGGCGCGCTGCTGGCCCCCACCGCACTCGCCGTGCTGACCACGACCTTCACCGTCCCCAAGGAGCGTTCGCGCGCCTTCGGCGTGTTCGGGGCGATCGCCGGCGCCGGCGGCGCGGTCGGGCTCCTGCTCGGCGGCTACCTGACCGAGCAGTTCGACTGGCGCTGGAACCTCACCGTCAACGTCTTCTTCGCCGCGATCGCGTTCGTGCTCGCGGTGGTCTTCGTGCCGCCCGCGAATCGCGAAGCGGCGCGTCCGAAGCTCGACGTCCCCGGCACCCTGCTCGTCTCCGCCGGCCTGTTCGCCCTCGTCTTCGGCTTCTCCCAGGCCGAGCCGCAGGGGAG
>JASGDW010000170.1:0-3789 GCA_047606965.1 Microbacterium sp. | reverse complement strand
GCGGTGTCGGGGCCGGTGCCCGCGGTGTTGCTCATGGTTGCTCCTTCTGGACAAGCACGCTCACTGTGTCGGCCTGCCCTGTGCGTTCCTTATGTCGAATATGGGAGCACACCATGCGAGTAACCTGTGTGCGGTGCGAGAGATTCCCGGCGCCTGGCGCCGCACAGCAGCCGGTGCCGGACTTCTCACCGCGGCCGGTGCGCCCACGCCCACGATCTTCGCCGAGATGAGCGGCCTCGCCTCCCGCACCGGCGCGATCAACCTGGGCCAGGGCTTTCCCGACGAGGACGGCCCGGCCGAGGTGCTCGAGACCGCCCGGGCGGCGATCGCGAACGGCGTGAACCAGTACTCGCCGGGGCGTGGCCTGCCCGATCTGCGTCTGGCCGTCGCCGAGCACCAGCAGCGGTTCTACCGCCTGCGCCTGGATCCGGACCGCGACGTGCTGGTGACCGCCGGGGCGACCGAGGCGCTCGCCGCGACCCTGCTCGCCCTCGTCGACGACCCCGACGACGAGGTCGTCGTGTTCGAGCCGTACTACGACTCGTACGCCGCCTGCGTGGCGCTGGCCGGCGCACGGCTCGTGACGGTCCCGCTGCGACGCCCGGATTTCCAGCCCGACCTGGACGAGCTCCGGAACGCGGTCACCGACCGCACCCGTCTCATCCTCGTCAACGACCCCCACAACCCGACGGGCGTCGTGTTCTCCGCGGAGGCACGTGCCGAGATCGTCCGGCTCGCGCACCTCCACGACGCGCTGATCGTCACCGACGAGGTCTACGAGCACCTCGTCTTCGACGGCGTCCGGCACGTGCCGATCGCGACCGAGCCCGGAGCCTGGGAGCGCACCGTCACGATCTCCTCCGCCGGCAAGACCTTCTCGGCCACCGGGTGGAAGATCGGATGGCTCAGCGGGCCGGCCGATCTCGTCGACGCGGTGCTGGCGGTCAAGCAGTTCCTCACCTACGTCAACGGCGCCCCGTTCCAGCCGGCGATCGCGACCGGGCTGCGCCTGGGCGACGGCTTCTTCGCCGGCATCGCGGACGCCCTGCAGCGCAAGCGCGACCTGCTCGGCGAGGGGCTGCGCGCAGCGGGCCTGGAGGTGTTCACCCCGTCCGGCTCGTATTTCACCGTGGCGGACGCCGCCGCGATCGGCGCCACCGACGCGCATGAGTTCTGTCGTGACCTGCCCGGCCGTGCCGGCGTGGTCGCGATCCCGCTGACCGCCTTCGTCGCCCCGGCTCGACGTGACCGGTACGCGAGCCTCGTCCGCTTCGCGGCGTGCAAGCGCGTCGAGGTGCTCACCGAGGCCGCGACGCGCCTGCGCGCCCTGGCCGGCTGAACGCGGTCACCGGGGCACGACGCGGTAGCGGCGGAGCCGGAGGGCCGGATTGGCCGCGCGGACCCGGTCGAGCACCTCACGCTCGACCGGGGCGAGTGCCATGCCGGGCGCCGCGTCCAGGCCGGCGCGCACGACTCCCTGCGGGTCGACGACCGCGGAACGGCCCACGCCGATGGGCGCGGGATGGTCGGCGGCCGCGACGTACGCCGTGTTCTCGATGGCGCGCGCCCGCAGCAGGGTCGTCCACTGGTCCTCCTTGAGCGGACCGCGCACCCACTCGGCGGGCACCAGGATCAGCTCCGCCCCGGCCTCCGCCAGCACCCGCGCGGACTCCGGGAAACGCAGGTCGTAGCACGTCATGATCCCGCAGACGACGCCGCCGGCCTCGAACACCTGGGGCGGGTCGGTCTCCCCCGGCGCGATCCAGTCCGACTCCCGCTGACCGAACGCGTCGTACAGATGCTGCTTGCGGTAGGCCGCGACGAGCCCCCCGGGGCCGACCGCGACGACCGTGTTGTGCACGCGGCCGCCGCCTGAGCGTTCGACCAGTCCGGCGACGACGTGGACGCCGTGCACCGCGGCGCATTCGCGCAGGCTCGTGACGAAAGGGCCGTCGAGGTCCTCGGCGTGGGCGCGCAGCCGCTCGTCGAGCGGATCGACGAAGAAGGCGGAGTACTCCGGGAACACGACGAGCGTCGCATCGCGGGCGGCGGCCCGGCCGGTGTGCGCGGCGACGGCCGCGCGGTTCGCCGCGGCATCCGCCCCCGGCGCGAACTGGACGACGGCGACGACGGGACCGGGCATGCGTCCATCCTCGCGACGTGGTCACGCCTGCCGCAACCCGTCGCGATGCGACCACCCCGCCCCGTTCGTGCTAGGCTCTCTTCTTGTGCCGCGGGGTGGAGCAGTTCGGTAGCTCGCTGGGCTCATAACCCAGAGGTCGCAGGTTCAAATCCTGTCCCCGCAACCAAAAAAGGCCCCAGATCAGGGATTCTCTCGGATCTGGGGCCTTCTCCCCTTTGCTGCCGCCGCGGCGCCGGTCAGGAGCCGAGCAGCTCCGAGAGCGAGCGCGGCTGGTCGAGGATGAGGTCGGCCACGTTCACGAACGTGTCGCCGGCCAGCTCCGAGAGCGCGACCGCGCGGGCCCTCGGCCAGCCGTCGGTCAGCCCGCATCCCGCCTCGGCGATGATCGCCTCGTCGCCCTGGATGCCGAGCACCACGAAGGTGTGGCCGGCATCGCTCGTGCTGGGGTCCGAGCCGATCGAGTACACCGTGGGCGTCGAGCTCGTCGACCGGCCCAGCACGGCGGCCATGTTGGCCGCCTCCTGCCCGCCGTTGGCGTACACGTACTGATCGAAGCTCGTGTAGACGTTCATGAAGTAGGTGACCCAGCCCACGCAGTTGTCGAGCTTGTCCACCGTCGTGCCGTCGCCGCAGTCGCCCGGGCCGGAGTCTCCCGGGTACAGCGCCTCGAGCACGGCCTCGCCCTTGCGCAGCGGCGCCGTGTCGGCGGTGCTCACGTAGTCGGCGATCAGGGCCTCCGCCTGCTCCAGTGTGAGCCCGCCCTGGTCGAGGTCGTACTCCGCCGCCGCGAGTGGCGAGGTGACCAGGGAGGCTGCCGAGTAGGTCGACCTCAGGAGGGACTGATCCGCCGCCGTCGCGGGAGCCGCGTACGTCTGCGCCGCGGCGCTGACGCCGGCGACCGACGAGCTTGCCACTTCGGAGGAGGCGACCGCCGCCGTCGGGACCGTCATCCCGACCGTGAGAACCCCGACGACGCCGAGCACGCAGATCGAGAACGAGGTCGTCGCCAGCCGTCTTGCGGGGGACAAAGCGGGACGGGCACCGGGGGGAACCGCCGCCGGCGCGGCGGCATGGACCCGTCGTGCCCGCGCTCCGGCAGCCTCTCGCAGCGAACGCCTGGTCGGCGCGGTCTCGGGCACGTTCTCAGGGGTCAAGGCGATAGGCAATCCAGTGTCGGGCGGGTCGGCCGGGAGCCGTCCGCGTCGGGTACGCGGTCACCACCATTCAACGCGACGGCACGGCGAGATAACGAATCGGTAACGCCATTCCGGGCAAGGTCACAGGCGGGCGGGCGTCACTGATCGCCCGAGAGCGACAGCAGCTCGTTGACGGCGTCCGTCAGGCGCTGGTCGGCCTCGCCGTACGCGGTCCAGTCCCCGCTCTGCAACGCGCTGTCCCGGTCCAGCATCGCCTGCTCGGCCGCGGCCAGCGCCTCCTGGTAGGCGGTGGAGTCCGTGGTGTCGGTCGAGTCCCCGCTGTCGGTCGAGTCGCCCGTGTCCGGCACGACCTCCTCGTCGCCCGCGGTCGCTCCCGAGTCGCCGCCGAACAGGTCGTCGAGCGCCTCGTCCAGCGTGTCCTCGAACGCGACCGCGCTGCCGAAGGCGACCAGCACCTTCTTCAGCTGCGGCAGCTGCGTGCCGCTGGAG
>JASGDW010000169.1:0-14052 GCA_047606965.1 Microbacterium sp. | reverse complement strand
GAGCGCCGCCGCCGCCGAGGCGAAGCCGCCCACCGCGAGCGACCCGGTGGCCGAGGTCGTGAGGGTCAGGACCGCCAGCGGCACCATCGACATCGGCAGCCGACCGAGCGAGGTCGCCACGAGGTACCCCCACCCGGTGAGGCGGGGCAGCGCGCGGTAGGCCGACAGGCCGGCACGGGAAGCGGACACGGGACTCCTCACCGGCGCGTCCCCCACCCGGATCGCGCTCTCGTCCCGTTCAATCGTCGCGACGAGCCTAGCAGCGGTTCAGCCCAGGGCGATCGGATCCGTCGTCGGGGAGCCGTGCCGGCGCACCTTCAGCACGCGGTACCCCCGTGCCGTCGCCGTGCGGAAGACGCTGTAGCCGTGCGGGAAAGACATCGCGATCCATCGCTGCAGCGAGTCCGATCCGAGGTTGCGGGAGACCACGAACCACCCGTCACTGCGCTCGTCGAGCCGGGGGATCCACTGCTCGAGCATGTCGTGGAGGATGTGTTTGCCCACCCGGATCGGCGGGTTGGAGCGGATGGTGCGGAACACGATATCGGCGGGGACCGCGTCGGGCGTGACGGCGGTGACGTTCTCCAGCCCCAGCGCGGCGGCGTTGCGTCGCACCAGGTCCAGTGCGCGCTCGTTCACGTCCACGGCCCAGATCGTCGCATGCGGCGACTGGGTGGCCAGCGTCAGCGAGATCGGCCCCCACCCGCATCCGAGGTCGAGGAGGTTGCCGCCCGCGGGCGGCGGGGGAGTGTGGGAGAGCAGGACCTCGGTGCCCGCGTCGAGCCGGTCGGGGCTGAACACGCCGTTCGCGGTCGTCACCTCGACGTCACGGCCGAGCAGACGGAAGCGGATGGTCCGCAGGTTCTCGCCGCTGGCGGGCGACGCGCTGAAGTAGTGGTCGCTCGGCATGGGAGCGAGCGTAGCGGAGGACATGCCCCCGGCGGGAGGCTAGAGTGGGCACCTGGCCGCGGTGGCCGTAGAAAGGCGATATGACCCAGAGCACCGACGAGCACGCGGAACGGGCGGTCGACCCGGTGGAACGCGTGCTGAGCCACGCCGAGCCGCGCGCGAGGGTGCGGCGCACCGGAGCCGCGCAGGCGCTGCAGGACGCCGCCACTGTGTCATACGGCGACACCGACGGCGAGCAGTGGGACCGTGAGGAGCGTGCTGCGCTGCGGCGCGTGCCCGGCCTGTCGACCGAGCTCGAGGACGTCACCGAGGTCGAGTACCGGCGGCTGCGGCTGGAGAACGTCGTGCTCGTGGGCGTGCACCCGCAGGGACGGGCGATGGACGCCGAGAACTCGCTGCACGAGCTCGCCGCGCTCGCGGAGACCGCCGGCGCCGTCGTGCTCGACGGCGTGCTGCAGCGCCGGCCGCATCCCGACCCGGCCACCTACGTCGGCCGCGGCAAGGCGGAGGAGCTGCGCGACATCGTCGCCGCCGTCGGCGCCGACACCGTCATCGCCGACACCGAGCTCGCGCCCTCGCAGCGGCGTGCGCTGGAGGACGTGGTGAAGGTCAAGGTCATCGACCGCACCACCGTGATCCTCGACATCTTCAGCCAGCACGCCAAGAGCCGCGAGGGCAAGGCGCAGGTCGAGCTCGCGCAGCTCGAATACCTGCTGCCGCGCCTGCGCGGCTGGGGCGAGTCGATGAGCCGCCAGGCCGGCGGCCAGGTCGGCGCGGGCGGGGCGGGCATGGGCTCGCGCGGGCCCGGCGAGACCAAGATCGAGCTGGACCGACGCCGCATCCGCACCCGTATGGCGCAGCTGCGGCGGCAGATCCGCGACTTCGCGCCGGCCCGCGAGGCGAAGCGGGCCGAGCGCCGGCGCAACACGATCCCCGGCGTCGCGATCGCCGGGTACACCAACGCCGGCAAGTCGTCGCTGCTGAACCGGCTCACCCGCGCGGGCGTGCTCGTCGAGAACGCGCTGTTCGCGACCCTCGACGCGACCGTGCGCCGCAGCGAGACCGAGGACGGCCGCGCCTACACCCTCACCGACACCGTCGGGTTCGTGCGCAACCTGCCGCACCAGCTCGTGGAGGCGTTCCGCTCCACGCTGGAGGAGGTCGGGCAGGCGGAGGTCATCGTCCACGTCGTCGACGCTTCGCACCCCGACCCGGCGGCGCAGATCCAGACCGTCCGCGACGTCATCGCCGATGTCGGCGCCGGCGACACGCCGGAGATCGTCGTGTTCAACAAGGCGGACCTCGTCGACGCGGACACCCGGCTGCTGCTGCGCGGGCTCGCGCCGGACGCCGTGTTCGTCTCCTCGCGCACCGGGGAGGGGATCGACGAGCTGCGCGCCGTCATCGAGGCGGCACTGCCCCTGCCCGCCGTCGAGGTGCACGCCGTCGTGCCGTACGACCGCGGCGAGCTGGTGTGGGCCGTGCACGAGCACGGGCTCATCGAGTCGGAGGAGCACGGCCCCGAGGGCACCGTGCTGCGTGCGCGGGTGCCGGCATCCCTCGCCGGACGACTCGCCCCCTTCTCCCGCTGAGACGCCCGCGCCGGGGAGTCGAGCCGGCCGGCTCAGGCGCCGTCGAGGGCGGGCAGCAGCACGTAGGCGCCGGGGTCCGCGTCGACGGCGGTGAAGCCGGCGTCCTCGAGCACCGCGACCCAGGCGGGGTCGGCGGTGCGGACCGTCAGCGGCCGGTCCGGCTCGTGTGAGACCACGACCTCGAGGTCGCGCCGGGACGCCCCCGCCCCCGGCGCGATCGTGATCTCCCGCCCCGCCGGGCCGTCGGCCGGAGTAAGCCCGCCGACCGTGACCTCGAACGCCGGCACGCCCGGCGTCGGGAAGCCGAGCACCCGTCCGAGGAACGCGTACTCGCTCTCCAAGGCATGCACCATCGTCTCCCGGCGACGGAACCCGTGCCCCTCGCCGGGGTACAGCACGTACCCGTGGGGGACGCCGCGTACGGCCAGGGCGTCGCGGATCGCCTCCGCCTGCGCCGGCGGGACGACCGCGTCCTCCTCGCCCTGCAGGATCAGCAGCGGCACCCGGAGGCGTTCCGGATGCGACAGCGGGGAGCGCTCCAGGTAGACCCCCTCCGCCTCCGGCAGCGGGCCGATGAGCCCGTCGAGATACCGCGACTCGAAGTCGTGGGTGTCCGCCGCGAGGGAGCGTGCGTCGCCGACGCCGTAGCGGGAGACGCCGGCGGCGAACACGTCGGTGCCCGTGAGTGCCGCGAGCACCGTCCAGCCGCCCGCCGAGCCGCCCTCGATCGCGAGTCGCGCCGGATCGGCGAGGCCCGCCGCGGCGAGGCCGGTCGCGGCCGCCGCGACGTCGTCGACGTCGACGACGCCCCACAGGCCCCGCAGCCGTTCGCGGTACGCGCGCCCGTAGCCGGTCGAGCCGCCGTAGTTCACGTCGAGCACACCGATGCCGCGGCTGGTGAAGTAGGCCGTCTTCGCGGCCGCCGCGGGGGCGACGTGACCGGTGGGACCGCCGTGCACCCACACCAGGTACGGCGGCAGCTCGCCCCCCGGGGCGACGGCATCCGGGTTCGTGGGCGGGTAGTCGATCGCGTGCACGACGCCGTGCGGGCCGTCGGCGCGCATCTCGCGCGGCCGCGGCAGCCAGGCGGCGTCCCACGGCGCCACCTGGGGCGGGGCGATCCGTTCGAGCCGGCCGGTGGCCGCGTCCACGAGCCAGAGCGCGGTCGCGGTCGCGGGGCCGGCGCCGGTCACGAGCGCGTGGGTGCCGCGCACGTCCTCGACCGCGACGCCTGCGCTCAGCCCTGGCGCGAGCGGCACGGCCTCGCCGGTCGCGGCATCCATCACGACGAGCCGGTCCGCACCCTCTGTGCGCACCGCGACGATGCGGGCGTCCGCGAGCAGGCCGAACCAGCGGGTGCCGAGCGCCCACAGCGCGCCGCCGGTGTCGGCGTCGACCGGCGCGATCGCGAGCGGGTCGCCGCCGGTCGCCGGGATGCGGAACAGGTTCCAGCGGCCGCCCGGGTCGTCGGCGAAGAGGAGCCCCTCGCCGTCCCACACCGGTTGCAGCGTCGCCGTGCCCCGGTCGACGAGGACGACCGGAGCGGCGTCGGAGCGGAGGTCGCGCACGCACAGCCGGGTGCGGTCCCACGGCATGGCCGGGTGGTCCCAGCCGATCCAGGCCAGCCGGCCGCCGTCGGCGGACAGCGCCGGCTGCGCGACGAAGTCGCTGCCGGAGGCGAGCACCTCGACCCGCCCGGGCTCGACCCCGGAGCCGTCGAGGGGGATGCCGACGATCTCGCGCACCGGCCTCGGCGCGCCGGCCGCCCGCTCGCGGACGGCGAGGAGCCTGCCCGCCTCCCACCTCAGCCCGCCGTGGCGCATCCCGGTCTCGTCGGGGGTGAGGGGCCGCGGCCGGCCGCCGGGGCGCAACGCCCACACGCGCTGGTCGGCCTGGGACACGAACAGCAGCTCGCCGGCATCCGTCGCCGTCCAGGCCCCGCCGCCGTACTCGTGCACGCGCGACCGGGCGCTCCACGGCGCGGGCAGCACGGTGGCGGTCGTGCCCTCCGCCGTCCGCCGCAGCACGGCGACCCGTCCGCCCTCCGCAGGGACGGACTGCCCCCACCAGATCTCGTCGCCGACGAAGCGGGCCCCATCCAGGCGCGGGGCGGCGGCCACGACCGCCTCGGCGGTCACCGGGGACGGCCAGGAGCCGTAGGGGAGCGTCTCGGTCACCCGACCACGCTACGGTGCGGCGCCGACGGCGTCGACCGCCGCGGTCCGCCCCCGGTGGCGCTCGCGCTCTCCGCCAGGCCGGCGGATTCGCCCGGGGTCGGCCGACCGGGCGATCAGACCGCGCGCATGAGGGCGACGACCTTGCCGAGCACGACGGCCTCGTCGCCCAGGATCGGCTCGAACGCGGAGTTGCGCGGCAGGAGCCAGGTGTGGCCGTCGCGCTGCCGGAACGTCTTCACAGTCGCCTCGCCGTCGAGCATGGCCGCCACGATGTCGCCGTTGTCGGCGGTGGCCTGCGAGCGCACCACGACCCAGTCGCCGTCGCAGATCGCTGCGTCGATCATCGATTCGCCGGAGACCTTCAGCATGAACAGCTCGCCCTTGCCGACCAGCTGGCGCGGCAGCGGGAAGACCTCCTCCACCTGCTGCTCGGCCGTGATCGGGATGCCGGCGGCGATGCGTCCCACCAGTGGCACGAGCGCCGCGTCGGCGACCGCGGGGGCGCCGTCGGCGGGGTTCTCGGCGGCGGAGCCCGGCAGATCGATGAGCACCTCCATCGCACGCGTCTTGCCCGGGTCGCGCCGCAGGTAGCCGCTGAGCTCGAGCTGGCCCAGCTGATGCGTCACGCTCGAGAGCGACTTGAGCCCGACGGCGTCCCCGATCTCGCGCATGCTCGGCGGATAGCCGTGCCGCGCGATGGAGCGCTGGATGACCTCGAGGATCGCCAGCTGCTTGTCGCTGAGGCTCTTGCGACGCCGGGTCTGCGGCTTCTCCGCTGTGCTCATCTGCCTGAATCCCTCGCTCGGGAACCGCCCGGGTCTTCGAATGTCGGAGGTGGGTGATTCGGTGTCCGTGTCGAAACCGTATCCGGTCGTCGCCGTCGCCGGCCGCAGCCGGGCCGCGTGTCTCTTCGGAACATCGGGAACGGAACCGGCGCTTGACAGCAGTATATATCGAAGATAAGTTCGGATCAGAGATTCGGATCCGGCCCTCCCGGCCGAGGGGCGGATCCGAATCTCTCACCAGCGGAGGGGGAACCAGATGTCCACGATCGAGCTCGCACCTCGTCCCGTCGTCAGCACGCGGCTGCGACTGACCGCCCGCGGTCGCCGGGTGCTCGCGGCGCTGGCCGCTGCCCCGGTGGTCGTGGCCGTCGCGCTCGCGGTCCTGGGCAACGTCCCGGCGGCGGCGTCCGGCGACGACGGGGCGGCCGCCGGCGCGTTCGAGACGGTGACGGTGAGCGCGGGCGACACGCTGTGGTCGATCGCGGAAGATGTGGCGCCGGACGCCGACCCGCGCGACGTGGTCGACGCGATCATGCGGCTGAACGCCCTCGACGACGCCACCGTGATCGCCGGTGAGCGCCTCGCCATCCCCGCCCAGTACGCCGATCGCTGAGCAGCGACCCCTTTACGATGGGGGGATGAGCACCCGACTCGAGGATCTGCCGATACGCGACGACCTCCGCGGCCAGGTGCCGTACGGCGCGCCGCAGGCGTCGCTGCCGGTGACATTGAACGTCAACGAGAACACGCACCCGGTTCCGGAGGACGTGGCCGATGACATCCTCGACCAGATCGCCCGGGCGCTGCGCGACGTCAACCGCTACCCCGACCGCGAGTTCACCGAGCTGCGCGAGGCCTTCGCCGGCTACCTCGGCGAGGGACTGGGGCGCGACCAGATCTGGGCGGCGAACGGCTCGAACGAGGTGCTGCAGCACCTCCTGATGGCCTTCGCCGGCCCCGGCCGCACCGCGATAGGGTTCACTCCCACCTATTCGATGTACCCGCTGCTGACGGGCGCGACCGGCGCCACCTGGATCGCCGGGCGACGGGATGCCGGCTACACGCTCACGCCGCAGTCGGCGGCGGACCAGATCGCCGCGGCGGACCCGGACATCGTGTTCCTCTGCGCCCCGAACAACCCGACCGGCACGCCGCTGCCGCTGGAGGTCGTCGAGGCGGCGTACGAGGCCGCGCGAGGCATCGTCATCGTCGACGAGGCGTACTTCGAGTTCGCCCCGCGCGAGGCGCCGTCCGCGCTCACGCTGCTGGCGGGTCGGGAGCGCCTGGTCGTCTCGCGCACCATGAGCAAGGCGTTCGCCTTCGCCGGAGCCCGCGTCGGCTACCTCGCCGCCGATCCGGCGGTCATCGACGCGCTGCGGCTCGTGCGCCTGCCATACCACCTGAGCGCGCTCACGCAGGCGGCGGCGCTCGCGGCGCTGCGCCACGCGCCGACCATGCTCGGCATGGTCGACGAGATCGTCGCCCAGCGCGACCGGATCTCGGCGACGCTGGAGGCCCTGGGCTATGTCGCCCACGACTCGTGGACCAACTTCGTCCTGTTCGGCGGCGTCGCCGACCCGGCGGCGATCTGGCGCGCGCTGTACGAGCGAGGCGTGCTGATCCGTGACGTGGGCATCCCGCACCACCTGCGGGTGACGGCGGGCACGGAGGCCGAGACGACCGCGTTCCTCGAGGCGCTGGCCTCGATAGACTCGGAGGCATGAGCCCCGCCGCGCCCCGAACCGCCTCCCTGCGCCGCGAGACGAGCGAGTCCACCGTCGAGCTGTGGCTCGATCTCGACGGCACCGGCACGAGCGAGGTCTCGACGTCCGTGCCGTTCTTCGACCACATGCTGACCGCGTTCGCGAAGCACTCGCTGACCGACCTGCGGGTGACCGCCACAGGCGACGTCGACATCGACGTGCACCACACGGTCGAGGACGTGTCGATCGTGCTCGGTCGGGCCATCCGGCAGGCCCTGGGCGACAAGGCCGGCATCTCGCGGTACGGGGACGCGCTCGTGCCGTTGGACGAGGCGCTCGCTCAGGCGGTCGTCGACATCAGCGGTCGCCCGTTCCTCGTGCACGCCGGCGAGCCGGCCGGTTTCGAGCTCCACCTCATCGGCGGCCACTTCACGGGCTCGATGGTACGTCACAGCTTCGAGGCCATCGCGGTCGGTGCGGGGCTGACGGTGCACGTGAACGTGCTCGGGGGCCGTGACCCGCATCACATCGCCGAGGCGGAGTACAAGGCCTTCGCGCGGGCCTTCCGGCAGGCGAAGACGCTCGACCCGCTGGTGCGGGGCATCCCCAGCACCAAGGGCGCACTGTGACCGACGCCCCCCTGGTCGCCGTCCTCGACTACGGCTCGGGCAACGTCCACTCCGCGGTCAAGGCCCTCGCCGCGGCGGGTGCGGACGCACGGCTGAGCGCCGACCGGGTGCTCGTGCACGAGGCGGACGGCCTCGTTGTGCCCGGTGTCGGCGCCTTCCGCGCCGTGATGGAGGCGCTGCGCGCCAGCCGCGGCGACGAGCTCATCGACCGGCGCCTGGCCGGCGGTCGTCCCGTGCTCGGCATCTGCGTGGGGATGCAGGTGCTGTTCGGACGCGGCGTAGAGCGCGGCGTGGACACCGACGGGCTCGGCCAGTGGCCCGGGGTCGTCACCGAGCTCGACGCGCCCGTGCTGCCGCACATCGGCTGGAACACGGTGCGCCCGGACCCCGGGTCGGTGCTGTTCGACGGGATCGAGGACGAGCGCTTCTACTTCGTGCACTCCTTCGCCGCGCAGGAGTGGCTTCTGCGGACGCAGCCGCCGTTCCCGACGCCCGTGCTGACCTGGTGCGACTACGGCTCGCCGTTCCTCGCCGCCGTGGAGAACGGGCCGCTGTCGGCCACGCAGTTCCACCCGGAGAAGTCCGGCGCCGCCGGTATCCGGCTGCTGTCCAATTGGGTCTCGGGCCTGCGCGCGCACTAGTGTCTTACCTCGTGCGTGCGGCGCCCGACCGTGCGGAACACGAGGAGCCATGAACGATTTCGCCGCCACCCCCCGGTTGATCCTGCTGCCCGCCGTCGACGTCGCCGGCGGCCGGGCGGTGCGACTCACCCAGGGCGCCGCCGGAAGCGAGACCGGCTACGGCGACCCGGTCGACGCGGCGCTGGAGTGGGCGCGGCACGGCGCCGAGTGGATCCACCTCGTCGACCTGGACGCCGCGTTCGGACGGGGCAGCAACGCGGCCGTGCTGCGCCGGGTCATCAAGGCGGTCAAGGGCGTGCAGGTCGAGCTGTCCGGCGGCATCCGCGACGATGCGACGCTGGAGGCGGCGCTGGAGTCCGGCGCCGCCCGGATCAACCTCGGCACCGCGGCGCTGGAGAACCCCGAGTGGGCCGCCGACGTGATCGGCCGCTACGGCGAGGCGATCGCGGTCGGCCTCGACGTGCGCGGCACGACGCTCGCCGCGCGCGGCTGGACGCGCGAAGGGGGCGAGCTGTGGGACGTGCTGGAGCGCCTGGAGGAGGCGAACTGCAGCCGCTACGTCGTCACCGACGTCACCAAGGACGGCACGCTGCGCGGCCCGAACCTCGAGCTGCTGCGTGAGATGACCACGCGCACGCCGAAGCCGGTCGTCGCCTCCGGCGGCATCTCGAGCCTGGACGACATCGCTGCGCTGCGCGAGCTCGTGCCGTTGGGCGTCGAGGGCGCGATCGTCGGCAAGGCGCTGTACGCGGGCGCGTTCACGCTCGCCGAGGCGCTGGATGTCGCCGGTCGCTGACCCCGGCCACGGCGCCGACTCCGCAGGCGTCCCCTGGGAGGGCCGCAGCTTCTCACCCAACCCGCACACCGGCGACGACGGCTCAGCCGACCCGGCCCTGTGGGCGGCGCTGAGCGGGTTCCGCGCCGGCGCCGTCGACGAGGTCGCCGTGGTGGAGGCCTACCGTGCGGCGCGCCTGCTGATCCCGCTCGTCGCACACAAGGGCGAAGAAGGCATCGGGCTGAGCGGGCTGGACGTCGACAAGACGCAGGAGCTGTCGATCGTGACCGTGGCGGCGGCGGACGGACGCCGCGTGCTGCCGGTGTTCACCTCGGTGACGACGCTGACCGGCTGGGACCGCTCCGCCCGCCCGGTGCCGGCAGACGGCGTCCGCACGGCTCTGGCCGCTGCCGGCGACGACACCGACCTGATCGTGATCGACCCCGGATCGGACACCGAGTTCCTGCTCCGCCGTCCCGCCGTGTGGGCGATCGGAAAGGGCGAGCCGTGGGAGCCGTCGTGGCGGTCGCCGGAGGTGTACCGCGGTCTGCAGGAGAGCATCGGCGGCGAGCTCGCGGTGCTCGACCTCGCCCTCGCCCCCGGCGACCCGCAGGGCCGCGGCCGGGGTCCGGAGCTCGTCGTGCACCTGCAGCTGGCCGCAGGGCTCGAGCAGGACGCGCTGGATGCCGTGCTCGCGCGCCTCGCGCGCCGGTGGGCCGCCGACGACCGCGTCGCGACGCTCGTCGACTCGCTGGCGGTCAAGCTGCACCGCGCCGCGCCCTGAGCGCACGCGGACGGTCAGGTGACCGGCCCGGTCCACTTCTCGCCGGGGCCGGCGCCGATCGGGTCGGGGATCACGGAGGCCTCGCGGAACGCGAGCTGCAGCGAGCGCAGCCCGTCGCGCAGCGACCGAGCGTGCATGTCGCTGATCTCGGGTGCGCCGGCCGTGACGAGCCCAGCCAGCGCCGCGATGAGCTTTCGGGCCTCGTCGAGGTCGGTCTGCGCGCCGGGGTCGTCGGCCAGGCCCACCTTCACGGCCGCCGCGCTCATCAGGTGCACGGCGGCGGTCGTGATGACCTCCACCGCGGGCACGTCGGCGATGTCGCGGGTCGCGGCGGCCGCCGCCCGCTCCTGCCGTGCCCACTCCGCTTCGCGCTCGTGGTCGTGCGGATGGGGCTGGGTCGGGTCCACGGCGCGCTTTCTGCTAGACTTGTCGGGCACCGGAGCGTCTGCTCCGATCGAAAGAGGATCACATCCCACCCGCGTTGGCCGTTCCAGGCTACCGGGTCATCGCACTCCGCCTCCCGTGAGGGGGCAGTCAGGGTGCATGAAGCCGGCGTGAGAACGCCGGCGGGTGGCGTGCGCCTCTTCCGCCCGTGTCGCACCCGCGCCGCGGTGGCACGACCGCCATCTCAGAGGAGTTCCGCATCAGCGATCCCCGCACCAACGACCGCATCCGCGTTCCCGAGGTCCGCCTCGTCGGCCCCAACGGGGAGCAGGTGGGCGTCGTCCGCATCGAGGTTGCGCAGCGTCTGGCCCAGGAGGCGGACCTCGACCTCGTCGAGGTCGCCCCCAACTCGAAGCCTCCCGTGGTCAAGATCATGGACTACGGCAAGTTCAAGTACGAGGCCGCGCAGAAGGCCAAGGAGGCCCGTCGCAACCAGGCCAACACGGTCCTCAAAGAGGTCCGGTTCCGGCTCAAGATCGAGGCCCACGACTACGCGACCAAGCTCAAGCGCGCCGAGGGCTTCCTCCAGTCCGGCGACAAGGTCAAGGCCATGATCCTGTTCCGCGGCCGTGAGCAGAACAAGCCCGAGATGGGCGCGAGGCTGCTGCGCAAGTTCGCGGAGGACGTCGAGGAGTTCGGCACGGTCGAGTCGAGCCCGACGCTCGACGGCCGCAACATGGTGATGGTGATCGCACCGCACAAGAACAAGTCCGAGGCCAAGGCGGAGCAGAACGCGGCACGTCAGGCTACCCGGGACGCGGCGCGCCAGCCCCGCAGCGACGCCCCCGCGCCGGCCGAATAGGCCCCCACGACTCCCGCGAGATCGGGAACCACAACGAAGGAAGAGAAATGCCGAAGCAGAAGACCCACTCGGGTGCCAAGAAGCGCTTCAAGATCACCGGCAGCGGCAAGCTCATGAAGCAGCAGGCGAACCTCCGCCACAACTTCGAGGGCAAGCCGACCAGGCGCACGCGCCGCCTCTCGCAGGAGCAGGTCCTCGCCCCGGGCGACGCGAAGGTCGCCAAGAAGCTCCTCGGTCGCTGATCGCGTCCGCCGCAGGTTAGGAACACAGAACAATGGCTAGAGTCAAGCGGGCCGTCAACGCCCACAAGAAGCGTCGCGTCATCCTCGAGCGCGCCTCCGGTTACCGCGGACAGCGTTCGCGCCTGTACCGCAAGGCGAAGGAGCAGGTCACCCACTCGCTCGTCTACGCGTACCGCGACCGTCGCAAGCGCAAGGGCGACTTCCGTCGCCTGTGGATCCAGCGCATCAACGCCGCGAGCCGCGCCAACGGCCTCACCTACAACCGCTTCATCCAGGGTCTGGGCCTGGCGGGCGTGCAGGTGGACCGCCGCATCCTCGCCGAGCTGGCGGTGAACGAGCCGAAGACCTTCGCCTCGCTCGTGCAGACCGCCAAGGCCGCGCTGCCGGCCGACGTGAACGCCGCCAAGGCCTCGGCGTAACCGGCATCCGTCGCAAGGGACGCCCCCGCCCGGGGGCGTCCCTTCGTCGTCTCCGGGCTGGGCCCATAGCCCGGGATCGTCTCTTCGTCGTCTCCGGGCTCGGCCCATAGGATGGGGCCGTGCTGGAGAATCCGCGCTCGCCCCGTGTGCGCGCCGTCGCCAAGCTCGCAAAACGCGCCGCCCGCGACGAGACGGGGCACTTCCTGCTCGAGGGGCCGCAGGCCGTGCGGGAGGCGATCGCCTTCCGTCCCGACGCGATCGTCGACCTGTTCGCGACGCCCTCGGCGGCGGAGCGCCACGCCGAGCTGCGCGAGGCCGCCGGCGAGGCCGGCATCGAGGTCTCCTATGCGACCGAGGCGGTGCTGGCGAGCATGGCCGACACCGTCACGCCGCAGGGCATCCTCGCCGTCGCGCGGCAGTTCCCGACCTCGTTGCGCGACGTGCTGGCCGCCGCGCCGCGCCTGGTCGCGATCTGTGAGGAGGTGCGCGATCCCGGCAACCTCGGCACGATCATCCGGGCGGCGGACGCCGTGGGGGCGGACGCCGTGCTCCTGACCGGCCGCACCGTCGACCTGTACCATCCCAAGGTCGTACGCGCCACGACCGGCTCGCTGTTCCACGTGCCGGTCTCTCGGGCGGGTCAGCTCGCCGACGTCGTGACCGCTGTGCGGGCTGCGGGCCTGCGCGTCATCGCCGCCGATGTGAAGGGCGACGACCTGCTCGCGGTCCGGGCCGCCGGCGTCCTCGCCGGCTCGACCGCCTGGCTCTTCGGCAACGAGGCGCACGGGCTGACCGATGACGCGCTGGCGCTGGCCGACACCGTGCTGCGGGTGCCGATCTACGGCCGCGCCGAGTCCTTGAACCTCGCCACCGCCGCGAGCGTGTGCCTCTACGAGTCGGCCTTCGCCCAGCGCAGCTCCCCTGTCACGGAAAGGTAAAGGTCCGGTCACGGCGCTGGCCCGACTCTCCGCGTCCTCGGCCGGGTGCGGCGCCTGAGCAGCCGGGGCGCCCGCGTAGACTCGATGCTCGTGTCCGACACCCCTGCGAACCCGATCACGCCGGAGGCGGTGACGCGGGCGAGCGACGACGCGCTCGCCGCGATCGCGGCCGCATCCGACTCCGCCGCTCTCAAGGCCGCCCGCGCCGCCCACCAGGGCGAGCTCTCACCGCTGGCCGGGCTGAACGCCCGCTTGCGCGACGTGCCGAACGAGGCGAAGGCCGCCGCAGGCAGGCTCGTGGGTCAGGCGCGCGCGCGGGTGGCTCAGGCGCTCGCCGCGCGCGAGGCCGAGATCGCCGCCGCCGAGACGGCGGCGCGCCTGGAGGCGGAGCGGGTGGACATAACCGCTGTCGCCTCCCGCACCCGCACCGGCGCCCGGCATCCGCTGAGCCTGCTGCAGGAGGAGGTCGGCGACATCTTCGTCGGCATGGGCTGGGAGGTCGCGGAGGGTCCCGAGCTCGAGCACGAGTGGTTCAACTTCGACGCCCTGAACTTCGACGTCGACCACCCGGCGCGCCAGATGCAGGACACCTTCTACATCGCGCCCGAGGAGCGCCACCTCGTGCTGCGCACGCACACGAGCCCGGTGCAGGTGCGCAGCATGCTCGATCGCGACCTGCCGATCTACGTCGTGTGCCCCGGCCGGGTGTACCGCACCGATGAGTTCGACGCGACCCACCTGCCGGTGTTCAGCCAGTTCGAGGGCCTCGTCGTGGACAGGGGTGTCACGATGGCGCACCTGCGCGGCACGCTCGACCACGTCGCGAGGCAGCTGTTCGGTGCGCAGGCGAAGACCCGCATCCGCGCCAACTACTTCCCGTTCACCGAGCCGTCCGCTGAGTTCGACCTGTGGCACCCCACCTTCAAGGGCGGCGCCCGCTGGATCGAGTGGGGCGGATGCGGCATGGTCAACCCGAACGTGCTGCGCGCGGCCGGGATCGACCCGGAGGTCTACTCCGGGTTCGCGTTCGGGATGGGCTTCGAGCGGACCCTCATGTTCCGCTCCGATGTGAAGGACATGCGCGACATGGCCGAGGGCGACGTGCGCTTCAGCGAGCAGTTCGGGATGGTGGTGTGATGCGCGTCCCGCTGTCGTGGCTGCGCGAGTTCGTCGAGGTGCCGCAGGAGGCGACACCCGAGGACGTGCTCGCCT
>JASGDW010000168.1:0-7857 GCA_047606965.1 Microbacterium sp. | reverse complement strand
GTCGATCGAGGCGAGGTTCTCCAGGCTGACCTGCACCGCGAAGGAGTCGGCCTCGGTCGGGAGGCTGGAGGAGACGGTGAAGCCCAGTTGCTGCAGCAGTGTCACGCGCGAGTCGGTGGCGAGATAGATGTTCAGGGCGTCGGTGGTGGTCCCCGAGGCGAACGCGATGGTCTCGTCCGCGAACTCGGGATGATCGGCCTTCGCCTGGGCGATGAGGTCGTTGGTCTGGTCGACGAGGTCTTCGGCCTCCTGGCTCAGGCCGAGCGCCTGAGCGACGATGGTCGTCTGATCCTCCCAGCTGGTCAGCCACGCCTCCCCGGGGTACGCCACGGTCGGGGCGATGTCGCTCAGTCGTGCGTACTGCTCGGCGGTCAGTCCGGAGTTCACGGCGAGGACGACGTCGGGGTCCAGTGCGAGGATCTCTTCATAGGGGACGTCGTTCGTGGTGTAGGAGAGCAGCTCGGGCTCGGCGTCGCCCAGCAGTTCCGCATCCCACGGCAGGATGCCGGTGTCGTCTCCGGTGTCACCGGTCATGTCCTGGATGCCGACCGGGACCACGCCCAGCGCGAGCGCCACGTCCTGGCTCCCCCACCCGATCGTGACCACACGTTCCGGCTCCTGCTCGATGGTGACCGATCCCAGCGCGGAGTCGATCGTGACGGGGAAGGCGCTCGCGTCGGAGCCGTCCGACGCGGCCGTCGATCCGGTGTCCGAGCCACAGGCGACGGCGGAGGCCGTCACCGCCGCGAGGATGGCGCACTCGGCGAGCACGCGCCGTGTTCCCATGGTCATTTTCATGAACAGCGTCCTCTCACTGACAGTCAGAGGATGAGCCGGGGCAACGTACCAAAGGTAAACCTGACCTAATTTCTCTCGACGTGCCAGGGTCGGCCGTCGTGCGGCGAGCCGGCGACGCGGCACCCTCGGTGGTCTCACGGACGCCGCGGATAGACTCGAGTCGGCCCGCCGCGCATTGGCTGCGAGCCGGAAGCGATCCGCGGGCGGCGAGAGGAGACCGGGTGACGATTCTGCAGCAGATCACCGGTCCGCGTGACCTCGACACCTTGTCGGGTGCGGAGCTGGGGCAGTTGGCCGCGGAGATCCGCGCGTTCCTCATCGAGAACGTCGCTCGCACGGGCGGACATCTCGGGCCGAACCTCGGCGTGGTCGAGCTCACCCTCGCCATCCACAGGGTCTTCGACTCGCCGCGCGACCCGATCGTGTTCGACACCGGTCACCAGTCGTACGTGCACAAGCTGCTCACCGGGCGGCAGGACTTCTCCCGGCTGCGCTCCCGGGGCGGGCTCGCCGGCTATCCGCAGCGGGCGGAGAGCGAGCACGACATCGTGGAGTCCTCCCACGCGTCCAGCTCGCTGAGCTGGGCCGACGGCATCTCGCGGGCCTTCGCCCGCACCGGGCGGCGCGACCGTCACGTGGTCGCCGTCGTCGGCGACGGCGCGCTGACCGGCGGCATGACCTGGGAGGCGCTCAACAACATCTCCGACGACAACGACCGCAACCTGATCATCGTCGTCAACGACAACGGCCGCTCCTACGCGCCGACCATCGGCGGGATGGCGCGATACCTCAACCGGGTGCGCACCGCCGCGCCGTACCGCACGCTGTACCGCGGCTCCGACACGCTGTTCCAGCGACTGGGACCGGGCGCGCGCGCGGTGTACCGCGGCGTCCGCGGCGGCACGCACGGCTTCCTGTCGCGGTTCTCGGACAACACCGAGCTCTACTCGAACCTCGACATCAAGTATCTCGGCCCGGTGGACGGCCACGATCTGCCCGCGCTGCTGGAGACGCTCCGGCTCGCAAAGGACTACGGGGCGCCGGTGATCGTGCACGCCATCACGGAGAAGGGCCGCGGGTACCAGCCGGCGCTGGACGACGAGGCCGACCAGTTCCATTCGGTCGGGAAGATCGACCCGCTTACCGGCGAGCCCGTGGCGGCGTCGTCGGAGCCGAGCTGGCCCTCGGTGTTCGCCGACGAGATCGTGCGACTCGCGGAGGCCGACCCCCGTCTGATGGGCATCACCGCGGCGATGCTGCGGCCCGTGGGCCTGCACAGGTTCGCCGAGCGCTTCCCCGACCGCGTGCACGACGTCGGCATCGCCGAGGAGCATGCGGTCGCCAGCGCCGCAGGGCTCGCGTTCGGCGGGCTGCATCCCGTGGTCGCGCTGTACGCGACGTTCATGAACCGCGCGTTCGACCAGGCGCTGCTCGACGTGGGGCTCCACCGCGCGGGCGTCACGTTCGTGCTCAACAGCGCCGGGGTGACCGGCCCGGATGGCCCCAGCCATCACGGCATCTGGGATCTGGCGCTGCTGCAGGTCATCCCGCACATCCGGATCGCGGCCGCGCGCGACGGCGCTCGGTTGCGCGAGGAGCTGGCCGAGGCGGTCGCCGTCGACGATGCGCCGACGGTCGTGCGCTACCCCAAAGGCCCGGTGGGTGCGGATATCCCGGCGCTGCGCAGGCTCGACGACGGCGTCGACGTCCTCCTGGAGTCGGACACCGATGACGTGCTGATCGTGGCCGTCGGGCCGTTCGCGTCGCTCGGCCTGGAGGTCGCCGAGCGCCTCCACTCGCAGGGCATCGGCGCGACGGTCGTCGACCCGCGCTGGGTCGTGCCCGTGCAGCGGTCGATCGTGCGGCTCGCGGTATCCCACCGGCTCGTGATCACGATCGAGGACGGCATCCGCGTCGGCGGCATCGGCACCCGCGTGCGCCAGGTGCTGCGTGAGGCGGGGGTCGACACCGCCGTCGACGAGCTCGGTCTGCCCGACGCGTTCATCGGCCACGCCTCCCGCGAGCAGATCCTCGAAGACGCCGGCCTGACCGCGCCCAAGATCGCGCAGGACGTGGTGGCGCAGGTGCTCGGCACGCGCATCCCCGTCGCCCGTCAGGGCGGGACGGAGACCTCGCCGATCTGGGTCACCGCGCCGCGCGACGCCGAGGCCTGATCCCCGGCGTCCGCCGGGGGCCCTCTCAGGCCTCGACGCCCCGGATCGGGGGATGGTGGAAGGTGTCGCCGAACACGTGCTCGGAGGCGCCGGCGCGATCGAGGTAGGGCGTGGCGCCGCCGTCGATGAAGGGCCACCCGGCGCCGAGGATCAGGCACAGGTCGATGTCCTGCACCTCGGGGACGACCCCCTCGTCGAGCATGATCCGGATCTCCTGCGCGAGTCCGTCCTGGACACGCCGGAGGATCTCCGCCTCCGATGCGGGGCTCTTCCCCGTCTTCAGCGCCTTCTGCGCGGCCCTGGACCAGCCGATGACCTTGCCGTTCTTGTCCTTCTCGACGACCTCGGGCAGCGTGGCCAGCTCGTGGAAGTTCTCCGAGGCGAAGAAACGGTCGGGGAAGGCGTGGGCCATCGTGTCCTGCACGTGCGCGGCGACCTTCCATCCGACCAGGTCGATCAGCTGGAAGGGGGTCATCGGCAGGCCGAGCGGGGCGAACGCCTTCTCCACTGTCAGCAGTGGGGTTCCCTCGTAGACCGCACGCGCGGCCTCTCCCATGACCTTTGCCAGCAGCCGGTTGACGACGAAGCCGGGCGCGTCGGCGGTGAGCACCGCGTTCTTGCCGAGCCCCTTCGCGACCACGAAGGCGGTCGACAGCGCGACGTCCGTCGTCTGCGGGGTCTTCACGATCTCGATCAGCGGCATGACCGCGACCGGGTTGAAGAAGTGGAACCCCACCAGTCGCTCGGGGTGCGAGAGCTTCGCGCCGATCTCGGCGACGGACAGCGACGAGGTGTTGGTCGCGAGGACGGCGTCCTCGGCGACGACCCGCTCGATCTCGCCGAACACCTGCTGCTTGACGGCGACCTCCTCGAAAACCGCCTCGATGACGAAGTCGCAGTCGGCGTACTCCGACGTGTCGGTCGTGCCGTGGATCAGGCCGCGCAGCCTGCCTGCGGTGTCGCCGTCCAGGCGTCCCTTCGCCTCGAGCTTGCCGATCTCGTCGCGGATGTAGGCCAGGCCTTTGTCGACGCGGGCCTGGTCCAGGTCGGTGATGAGCACCGGAACCTGCAGCCGGCGCACGAACAGCAGGGCGAACTGGCTGGCCATGAGCCCGGCGCCGATGACGCCGACCTTCGTGACAGGGCGGGCGAGCGCCTTGTCGGGTGCGCCCACGGGACGTTTCGCGCGCTTCTGGACGAGGTCGAACGCATACATGGACGCCGCGAACTGGTCCCCGGTGACGAGCTCCGCGAGCGCCTCGTCCTCGCGTGCGAACGCCTCGGCCTTCGTGCCGCCCTTGGCCCGATCGAGCAGGTCGAGCGCGGCGTAGGGCGAGGCCGGCACACGGCCGATCCGGGACTCCAGCATGCCGCGCGCTATCTTGATCGCGATGGGCCACTTGGTGAGCCGTTCGATCCTGCCGGGCTCGTGCGGGCGGTCGACCGTCACCGTGCCCGCCAGGACACGGTCGGCCCACAGCAGGGAGTCCTCGAGGAAGTCCACGGCGGGGAAGATCGCATCGACGATGCCGTACTCGAACGCCTGCTGCGGCTTGAGCGTCCGGTTCTGCTTCAGCGGGTTGGAGATCACGACCTCGAGGGCGTTCTCGATGCCGATGAGGTTCGGCAGCAGGTACGCGCCGCCCCAGCCCGGGATGATGCCGAGGAAGACCTCGGGCAGGGCGAGCGCGGCGGCCGAGGCGTCGACGGTGCGGTACGTCGAGTTCAATGCGATCTCCAGCCCACCGCCCAGGGCCAGACCGTTCACGAACGCGAACGAGGGCACGCCCAGCTCGGACAGCGATCCGAGCACAGTATGGCCGAGCCGGCCCATCAGGCGGGCGTCCTCCTTCGAGCGCAGCAGGGTGATGTCGGACAGGTCGGCGCCGGCGGCGAGGATGTACTGCTTCCCGGTGATCCCGACCGCCTGGATCTCGCCCGCGTCGGCGCGCACCCGCAGCTCGGCCAGGCGCTCGCCCAGTTCGATCATGGTGCGCGGGCCGAGGGTGTTGGGCCGGCGATGGTCGCGGCCGTTGTCGAGGGTGATCAGCGCCAGCGTCCTGCCGGAGGGCAGTCGCACGTCGCGTACGAGGGAATGGGTGACCACCTCGTCCACGGCGCGGTCTGTCAGCGGCGAGAAGTCGATGTCGTTGCCCATGGTGTCCGTCACTTCCGCTTCCTGCCGTCGTAGTGGGGGTTCTCCCAGACGACTGAGCCGCCCTGACCGAGGCCGACGCACATGGCGGTCAGCCCGTATCGCACGTCTGGACGCTCGGCGAACTGGGCTGCGAGCTGGATCATCAGCCGCACCCCGGAGGCCGCGAGCGGATGGCCGACCGCGATCGCCCCGCCCCACTGGTTGACGCGGGGATCGTCGTCGGCGATGCCGAAATGGTCCAGCAGCGAGATCACCTGGACGGCGAACGCCTCGTTCAACTCGAACAGCCCGATGTCGTCGATGGTCAGACCCGCTTTCGCGAGCGCCTTCTGCGTGGAGGGGATGGGGCCGATGCCCATGATCTCCGGCTGCACGCCCGCGAAGGCGAAGGAGACGAGTCTCATCTTCGGGACGAGGCCCAGCTCCTTCGCCGCGTGGCCGCTCGCGAGCAGTCCCATCGCGGCGCCGTCGGTCAACGGCGACGACGTGCCCGCCGTGACCCGGCCGTGGGGCCGGAACGGGGTCTTCAGGCCTGCCAGGTCGGCCATGGTCGTCTGCGGGCGGCGACCCTCGTCCTGCGTCGCCAGACCCCAGGCGCCCTCAGCATCCTTGACCGCGACGGGCACGAGGTCGGGCTGGATCTTGCCCGCCTCGTAGGCGGCCTGCGCCCTGTGCTGGCTCAGCATCCCGAACCGGTCGCTGCGCTCCTTGGTGAGGTGCGGGAAGCGGTCGAAGATCCGCTCGGCCGTGACCCCCATGTTCAATGCGCCGGGGTCGACCATCCTCTCGGCCACGAACCGCGGGTTCGGGTCGGCGTTGCCGCCGATCGGGTGGCGGCCCATGTGCTCCACGCCTCCCGCGAGGGCGAGATCGTACATTCCGACGCCGATCGCGCCCGCCATCGTCGTCACGCTGGTCATCGCGCCCGCGCACATGCGGTCGATCGCGAGACCCGGGACCGTCAGCGGCAGTCCAGCGAGGATCGCGGCGGAGCGCCCGAGGGTCAGACCCTGGTCGCCGGTCTGCGACGTCGCCGCGATCGCGACGTCGTCGATGCGGTCACCGGGGACGGCGGGATTCCGGGACATCACGCCGATGATGGCCTTCACGACCAGGTCGTCCGCGCGCGTGTTCCAGTACATGCCCTTCTCACCGGCGCGCCCGAACGGCGTCCGCATGCCATCGACGAAGAAGACGTCCGAGATCACGGCCACATTGCCTCCAAAAGACGGGGTTTCCCCCACCCTAGGAATCGGAGGCGGAGGGCCGGGAATCGCTTGGGGCGAATCTACGAAGCGGCTTCCCGGGCCGTGTCGGACGATTGCACGCAGCCGACAAAGGCATCGGCGATCATCTGTGCGGTCTCGCGTATCTGCCAGGCCCTGGCGCCCGCGTCTGCGAGGGCGGCGCCGACGGAGGCCGCATCCGTCGGCTGCGGCGGCTCCCACGCGAGACGACGCAGCAGCTCGGGGGTGAGCAGGTTCTCGGTCGGCATCCGCAGCTCGCCCGCCCGGTGCTCGACCAGCGGCCGTGCGGCCTTCAGCCGCGCGTCCGCGTCCGGGTTGCGATCGGCCCACGCGCGGGGCGGCGGCAGGGCGTCACCGGGCACGCGCTCCGGCGGCGGGTCGGTCGCCGCCCGGCCTCGCTCCAGCGCCGCCCACCAGCGATCCAGCTCGGAACGGCTGGCCCGGCCGGTGAACTCCTTCAGACCGGCCAGTGCGCGCTTTGTCTGCGGGTCGGCGGCGACGGCCGCGACCAGCGCGCGGTCGGGCACGAGCCTGCCCGGCGACACGTCGACGGCCTGCGCCAGCGCCTCTCGTTCGGTCCACAGCTCCCGCGCCATCGCGTAGGCGCGCCGGCCGCGCAGGGTGTGCAGCCCGCTCAGCCGACGCCACGGGTCGGCGCGCGGCGGTTTCGCCGGGCGGTCCACGACGGCCTGGAACTCCTCGGCGGCGAGCCCGGTCTTGCCCTGGGCCGCCAGCTCCGCCCGTAACGCCTCCGCCACGTCGCGCAGGTGCACGACGTCCAGGGCGGCGTACTCGAGCCAGCTCTGCGGCAGCGGTCGCGTCGACCAGTCGGCGGCGGAGTGCTCCTTGGCCAGGGCGATGCCGAGCGTGCGCTCCACGACCGCGGCCAGGCCCACGCGTTCGTGACCCAGCAGGCGCGCGGCCAGCTCGGTGTCGAAGATGCGGGGCGGATCGAGTCCCAGTTCCCGCAGCGAGGGAAGGTCCTGACTGGCGGCGTGCAGGATCCATTCGTCCGAGGCGAGGATCGGCTGGAGCCGGTTGACCTCGTGCAGCGCCGGCGCGTCCAGCAGGACGACACCGGCATCCTGCCGCCAGATCTGGACGAGATAGGCGCGCTGCGAGTAACGGAAGCCGGACGCCCGCTCCACGTCGATCGCGAACGGGCCCGTGCCAGCGGCGAGCGTCGCCATCGCGCGCAGGAAGGCCTCCTCGTCCGCGACGACGTCGTAGTCCGTCACGAGGCCCGCCCCGGAGCCCGCAGCAGGTGGACGCCCTCCGATCCCGGCGGCAGCCCCGCGAGCATGCACACCAGCTCGCCCCAGGCCTCGACGTGCGCGGTGAGGGGGCCGGCGGGCGACCAGGACGCGCGCAACTCGATCTGCGCGCCGTCGCCGTCGGCCGCGAGCCCTCCGAAGCCGGTGGACAGCGTCTTGGTGGCCGTGCCGGAGATCGCGTGGTATTCGGCGCCGCGGGAGTCGAG
>JASGDW010000167.1:0-4370 GCA_047606965.1 Microbacterium sp. | reverse complement strand
TGCTCGAGCAGGCGCAGGGCGACCGCGCCGCCGGCCCGCGCCGACCCGTCGAGCACCTTGACCGCGACGGTCGTGCCGTCGGGGGCGACCATGACGAGGAGGCCCTCGGCTCCCGTCTTGGCGAACACCCCGGTGCGTTCGGCGATGGTCGTGTCCGCTCTGCCCGGGCCCGCGATCGCCCACGGGTGCGTCCGCGCCGCGGCGAGCACCGCGGCGCCCTGCCGGTGCAGCGCGAACGGCGATCGCTCGGAGGCGGTGCCCATGCGGTGCAGCGCGCGGGCGAGCCCCGTGAGGCTGATCGCCGGCACCGGGGCCCCGCAGCCATCGACGGCCACCACGGACGGCTTCTGGCCGGTCATCCGCTCCACGACCTGCAGCACGTGCTGCTGCAACGGATGCCCGGGGTCGAGGTATTCGGCCGTCGGCCATCCGCTCGCCCGGCAGGCCAGGAGCATCGCGGCGTGCTTCCCCGAGCACTCATGACGGATCCGTGCGGGCTCGGTCCGGTCGCGCACGAGCTCGTCGCGCGTGGCGCGGTCGGTCGGCCACGCGGCCGGGCAGCCGAGATCGTCCTCGCCGACGTCCGCGGCGGCGAGGATCTCGCGCACCACCGTCACGTGCCGGTCGGTGCCGGTGTGGCTCGCCGCCGCCAGCGCGAGCTGCGCGCCGGTGAGAGCGGCGCTCGCCGTGAGGCAGGCCAGCGCCTGCAACGGCTTCAGTGCGGAGCGCGGCAGGACGAGCGCCTCCGGGTCGCCGACGCCGCGCGCGACGGCGCCGTCCGGCGCGAGCACGACCGCCGATCCCGCGTGCCGCGACTCGACGAACCCGCTACGCTCGACGACGGCGAGCTCGGCGGCGGCGGACAGCGGGAAGGTCTGCGTCATCCCCCCAGCCTATGACCCGTGTCAGACTGGCTCGATGATCGGCGAGCACCGGTACCGGCTGACCACGACCTGGACCGGGAACCGGGGGACCGGCACGAGCGGCTACCGCGACTACGACCGGGCGGTGACGGTCGGCGCCGACGGCAAGCCCGACCTGCTGGCCTCGGCGGACCGGGCGTTCCGCGGCGACTCGCGCCGCTGGAACCCGGAGGACCTGCTGCTCGCGGCGCTGAGCGAGTGCCACCTGCTGTCGTATCTGCACGCCTGCGTGACGGTCGGGGTGGTCGTCGTCGCCTACCGCGACACGGCGACGGGGCTCATGCGGGAAGACGTGCGCGGCGGGGGTGCGTTCTCGGAGGTCGTGCTGCATCCGGAGGTCGTCGTCGCCGAGGCCTCGATGACACACGCCGCCCAGGCCGCGCACGCGCGGGCGCACGACCGGTGCTTCATCGCGAGTTCGGTGAACTTCCCGGTGCGTCACGAGGCCGTGGTGAGGGCATCCTCCGCCTGAGCGCCGGCCCGCGTGCGCCTGCCGTGCCCGACGGCTCAGCGGCGCTCGTGGGGGAGAGCCTGCCGGATGCGGTCGATCGCGCCGTGCGCGGGGACCTCGTTGTACGCGCCGGCCAGCTGCTGCCCGGACAGGGCGTGGATGGCGGCCATGATCTCGTCCGTCGCCAGGCGCCGGGCCTTGCCCGAGTTCGCCTGCCCGTGCGCGCTGAGATCCAGCGGCGTGCCGAAGCGGATGGTCACGCGCGGGCGCAGCCGGGGGAAGCTCGCCCCGACGGGCATCGCCAGGTTCGTCCCGACCAGGCCCACCGGCACGACCGGGGCGCCGGTCTGCAGGGCCAGGAAGGCGACGCCCGTGCGCCCCTTGTACAGCCGGCCGTCGAGGGAGCGGGTGCCCTCCGGGTACAGGGCGATGGCGCGCCCGTCCTCCAGCATCCGTCGCTGCTGGTCGAGGGCGTCGAGGGCCGCCTGCCCGGCGCCGCGTCGCACCGGGCTCGCGCCGAGGCCGGTGAAGAACTCGCGCGAGATCCACCCCTTGAGCCCGGTGCCCTCGAAGTAGCTCGCCTTCGCGAGGAAGTGGACGGTGCGCGGCGCGGCGAGCGGGATGGCGAACGAGTCGATGAACGACAGGTGGTTGCTCGCGAGGATCACCGGGCCCTCCGGCGGGACGTTGTGCCGGCCCTCGATGCGCGGGCGGTACGCGAGGCGGGCGAGCGGGGCCACGACGCGGCGACCGAGGAAGTAGAAGAAGCCGGCATCGGTCATCGGCTTGTGCTCGGCTTCGCGCGCGGCGGGCTCGGCGGTGTCGGGGCTCTCCGGCGAAGTCACCCCACGAGGGTACTCCGGATCGCATACGCCCCCGTGCATGTGCCGATCGCGGTTCTCAGCGGACACATGGGCGGATGCGCGAGAATGATCGGGTTCTCCCGGCTCCATCGAATGAGGTCCTTCGTGCGCGTCCGTCCGCTCGCCCTGCTGTCCATCGCCGCCGTCTCGCTGATCGCACTCGCAGGATGCTCCTCCTCGAGCTCGAGTTCGAGCACCACGACCGCCGCATCCGTGGATCTGTGCGACGCCGTCGTCTCCGCCGGCACGGCCTCCGACGCGGTCACCGTCACCGGTGACGTCGGAGCGGCGCCGACCGTCGACTTCACCGCCCCGCTGGATCTCGGCGACGCGCAGGAGTCGACCGTCGTCACCGCCGGCACCGGCTACGTCATCGGCGACGGGGACTACGTCACCTATGGCTACGCGGCCTACGACGCCGTGACCGGCGAGGTCGTGTCCGAGTACACGACCAGCACAACCCCGGAGCCGGTGGTGTCTCAGAGCATCCTCGGCGACGCGTTCGGCTGCGCCGCCGTGGGCACCCGCGTGGTCACGACGATGCCCGCCACCTCGTCCGACTCCGACGGCACGGTGTACGTCATCGACCTCCTCTCCGGCATCGCGTCCGACGAGTGGTGCGTGGCGGAGACGCCGAGCGACGGCACCGCCTTCCCGTCGGTGACCCTCGCCGACGACGGCACCCCGACCGTGACCGTGCCCTCGAGCGAGACCGCGCCGACCTCGGTGACAGAGCAGGTCCTGGTCCAGGGCTCCGGCGACACCGTGGCCGCCGGCGACACCGTCACGGTCGACTACCAGGGTCTGCTCTGGTCCGACGGCAGCATCTTCGACACGAGCTTCGGCACCGGCGACCCGCTCTCGATCGCCACGACGTCGGTCGTCGCCGGCTTCGGCAACGCCCTCGTCGGGCAGCAGGTGGGCTCGACTGTGGTCGTCGTGATCCCGCCGGAGTGCGGCTACGGCACCGACACGACGGACGACACCACGGGCCTGGCGGGCCAGACGCTGATCTTCGTGATCACGATCGAGGCGACCACGGCCTGATCCGCCTGGCACGCGGGCCGCGGCGGGGTCGTCGCGGCCCGCGCTCTAGGCTGGCGGGATGCGGCGCGTCCTCATCCTCGGCTCCACCGGCTCGATCGGCACCCAGGCGCTGGAGGTCATCCGTGCCGAGCCCGACCGGTTCGAGGTGGTCGGGCTCGCGGCCGGGCACGACCGCGCAGGCGTCGCCGCGCAGGCGTCGGAGTTCGGCGTCGCCCACACCGCGCTCGGCGCCTCCGAGGCCGAGCAGCTGGTCCGTGACGTCGATGCGGACGTCGTGCTCAACGGCATCACGGGCTCGGTGGGCCTCGGCCCGACCCTCGCCGCGCTGGAGGCCGGTCGCACCCTGGCCCTGGCGAACAAGGAGTCGTTGATCGTCGGCGGCGAGCTCGTCACCCGCCTCGCCGCTCCCGGGCAGATCGTCCCGGTCGACTCGGAGCACTCCGCGATCGCACAGGCTCTGCGCGCGGGCGCCGCGGCGGAGGTGCGACGGCTCGTGGTGACGGCATCCGGCGGCCCGTTCCGCGGGCGCACCCGCGCGCAGCTCGCGGGCGTCACCCCGGCGCAGGCGCTCGCGCACCCGACCTGGGACATGGGCCGCGTCGTCACGACCAACTCGGCCACGCTCGTGAACAAGGGGCTCGAGGTGATCGAGGCGCATCTGCTGTTCGACGTGCCCTACGAGCGGATCGAGGTGGTGGTCCACCCGCAGTCGATCGTGCACTCGATGGTCGAGTTCGTCGACGGCTCGACGATCGCCCAGGCCTCGCCGCCGGACATGCGGCTGCCCATCTCGCTGGGCCTGGACTGGCCGCGCCGCGTCGCCGGCGTCGGCGCGCCGCTGGACTGGACGCACGCGGCGTCCTGGAGCTTCGAGCCGCTGGACGACGAGGCGTTCCCCGCCGTGCGGCTCGCGAAGCGCGTCGGCGCGGCCGGCGGCACCTACCCGGCCGTGTTCAACGCGGCGAACGAGCAGGCGGTCGACGCCTTCCACGCGGGGCGGCTCCCGTTCCCGGGCATCGTCGACACGATCGAGCGCATCGTCGAGGCGCACGAGCCGCCCGCGGGGCTCACGCGGGAGTCACTGGC
>JASGDW010000166.1:0-8281 GCA_047606965.1 Microbacterium sp. | reverse complement strand
GGCCTTCTGGTTGATGATCGTGTCGATCGCGATGGCCGTCTTGCCGGTCTGGCGGTCGCCGATGATCAGCTGCCGCTGACCGCGGCCGACGGGGATCATCGCGTCGATGGCCTTGATACCGGTCTGCAGCGGCTCGTGCACGCTCTTGCGCTGCATGACGCCGGGCGCCTGAAGCTCGAGCGCGCGGCGTCCCTCGGTGCTGATCGGGCCGAGGCCGTCGATCGGGTTGCCGAGCGGGTCGACCACACGGCCGAGGTAGCCGTCGCCGACGCCCACCGAGAGCACCTCGCCGGTCCGGGTGACCTGCTGGCCCTCCTCGACGCCGGCGAAGTCGCCGAGCACGACCACGCCGATCTCGTGCTCGTCGAGGTTCTGGGCCAGGCCCAGCGTGCCGTCGGCGAAGGTCACGAGCTCGTTCGCCATGACTCCCGGCAGTCCCTCGACGTGCGCGATGCCGTCCGCGGCGTCGATGACGGTGCCCACCTCTGCGGCGGCGGCGCCGGTCGGCTCGTACGCCGCGGCGAAGTCCCTCAGTGCGTCACGGATGACGTCGGGGCTGATGGAGATGTCTGCCATTGTCTTCCTTCGTTTCGTGGGGCCCTCGGCCCCGAAGTCCACGCCCCGGCGTCTCGCGCCGCGGACGAGAAGTCTCTCAGCCCGCCAACCGCTGTCGCAGGTCGGCGAGACGGGTGACGACGCTCGCGTCGATGAGATCGTCGGCCACCTGCACGCGCACGCCGCCGAGGACCGCGGTGTCCACCACAGTGCTCAGGGTGACGGGCGTGCCGTAGCGCGCCGTGAGGGCCGCCGTCAGCCGCTCGGCCTGCGCCGCGCTGAGCGGGGCGGCCACGGTGACGGTGGCGACGGTGCGGCCGCGCTGGTGGGCGACCAGCGCGGTCGCCCGGGTCAGCAGCTGGCGCACACGGCGCTCACGCGGGTGACGCACGAACGCGGCCACGATCAGGGTCGTCGCCTCGCCCGCGCGCCCGGACAGCAGCGAGCGGATGAGCTCCCCCTTGGCGGCGGCGTCGCCGAGCCGGCTGCCCAGGGCCAGTTCGAGCTCGGGGTTGGCCGTCACCAGGCGCGAGACCGCGAACAGCTCGCCCTCCAGGTCGGCCTCCGGCGCGGCGATCGAGGCCGCCCGCACCGCGAGCTCCTCGACGCCGTCGACGAGGTCGGCGGCGCCCGACCACCGCTGGGAGGTCGCCGAGGACAGCAGCGCGACCGCGGGCGCCGACACGGCGCCGCCGAACACGTCCGCGACGACCTTGCGCCGCGCCGCGGGCGCGGCGGCGGAGTCCGCGAGCGCGCCCCGCAGCTGCGGGCTGGAGTCGATCGCGCGCGCCGCGTCGAACAGCTCGCCGGCGACCGCGAGGTCGACGCCCGGCGTCGCCGCCAGCTCCTGCCGCACCGCGGCCAGGGCGTTCGTGGTCGCGCTGCCCATCAGCTCGACGCCTTCTCGTTCTCGAGATCGGCCAGGAACCGGTCGACCACGCCCTGCGCGGCCGCATCGTCCCGCAGCTTCTCGCCGATCACGCCGCCGGCCAGATCGAGCGCGAGCGAGCCGACCTCAGCGCGCAGCGAGACCAGCGCGGACTGGCGCTCCGCCTCGATCTGCGCATGTGCCTGCGCGGTGACCCGGGCGGCCTCGGCGACCGCAGCGTCCTTGGCCTCGGCGACGATCTTCTTGCCGTCCTCGCGGGCGGCCTCGCGGATCTCGCCGGCCTGCACGCGGGCCTCGGCCAGCTGGGCGGTGTACTGCTCCAGCGCGGCCTCGGCCTGCCTCTGCGCCTGGTCCGCCTTCTCGATGTTCCCCTCGATGGCGGCGGCGCGCGCGTCCAGCAGCTTCTGCATCCGCGGCAGCACGACACGCCAGAACACGAAGAGGATGATCACGAAGCACACCGCCGACCAGACCAGGTCGTAGACCTCGGGCAGCAGCGGGTTCGGCGTTGACTCGCTGCTCTCTTCGGCCGCGCGGATGACAAGAGCGTTCAGCATCCTGTCTCCTTACTCACTCGTGTCGGGTATTCGGATCAGGTGAAGATGAAGCCGGTCGCGATACCGATGAAGGCGAGCGCCTCGGTGAAGGCGATACCGATCCACATCAGGACCTGCAGGCGGCCGGCGAGCTCGGGCTGACGCGCCACGCCCTCGATCGTCTTGCCGACGACGATGCCCACGCCGATCGCGGGGCCGATCGCGGCCAGGCCGTAGCCGATCGTTGCGACGTTTCCGCTGACGTCGGCGAGAACCGTAGTTGCGTCCACGGGTGTTTTCCTTTCGTTGAGGGCGGCGGGTGCCGTCCCGATCAGTGCTCTTCCGCGACCGCGAGCTGGATGTAGACCGCGGTGAGGATGGTGAAGACGTAGGCCTGGAGGAAGGCCACCAGCATCTCGAACAGGCTGAAGGCGAAGCCGAAGGCGAGCGTGCCGACGCCCAGCGCCGTCCACCAGCCGCTCAGCTGCACCGTGAAGAACCACGTCGCGCTGAAGAAGAGCACGAGCATGAGATGGCCGACGATCATGTTCATCAGCAGTCGCAGCGTCAGCGTGACCGGCCGGATGATGAACGTCGAGAGGAACTCGAGCGGGGTCACGATGATGTACAGCACCGGCGGGACGCCCGCCGGGAACAGCGAGTTCTTGAAGAAGTTCTTCGGGCTGCGCTTGATGCCCGCGTAGATGAACGTCACGTACGACACGATCGCGAGCAGCAGCGGCACGGCGATCACGCTCGTGCCCGCGACGTTCAGGAACGGGATGATCCCGGTGACGTTCATGAACAGGATCATGAAGAACATCGTGGTGAGGATCGGCAGGAAGCGGTTGCCGTCCTTGCGGCCCAGGAGGTCGTGCGCGATGTTGACGCGGACGAAGTCGAGGCCCATCTCGGCCACCGACTGGAAGCGGGTGGGCACCAGCCGCATCCGCCGGGTCGCGACCAGGAACAGCACGATCAGCGCCGCGGTCGCCAGGACCTGGATGAGGTTGATGCGCGTCATCTGGAACCAGGTGCCCTCGAAGAGGACCGCGTCGGGGAAGAAGTCCCAGATGGACGGCGCGTGGAATCCGTCAGACGACTCGGCGTTCGCGATCAGGCTCGCAGCTTGGGTAAACAGCGCTGGCTCCAGCTTCGGGGCAATGGTGTAGAACCGTTGCGACGATGGTCGAGGGGGCACCACGCGCAAGCGGTCACAAGCTCGCGAACAGGCGCACCCCCACCCTATCAAACTCCCGGCTCACGTAGGTGCCCCCCCGGGGCCGATCGGGGACCGATTCAGGACGCGGAACCGGTGCGGTCGCCCTCGTCGGGGTCGGTCGGCAGGGAGGCGTCGCTGACCGTGGGCAGCCGCATCCGCATCATGACGACGACGTCCACGACCAGCGCCGCGACGACCCCGGCCACCAGCGCCACGAAGAAGACCGGCCGGTCGATCCACGGCTGGTCCCGAAGCAGGAGCATGGCGACCACGAACAGCACGATCTTCACCAGCCAGCCGCCCAGGACGACGCCGAAGAAGATCGGCACGTACAGCGGATCGCCGAACCATCGGTTGGCGACGAGGATGCTCAGCGCGGTGACCGACAGGAACACCGCCGCGACCAGCACCCCCAGCAGGGCGCTGACCAGTCCCGCGCCGCCGCCGACGAGGAAGCCGGCAACCGTCCCGACCACGACGAGCGCGCCGGTGACGATGCCCGACCAGATCAGCGCGGCGCGCAGGACGGGGGTGCTGGAGACGATGCTCACGGGGCCTCCTCGGGCGGGAAGGGACGCCGGCGACGGCCGGGCAGGAAGGTGACGACGAGGCAGGCTGCGACGCCGACCACGCCGAACGCGACGCCGATCCAGTACTGGCCGTACCAGTTCTCGCGGGTCGCGATGTACATGAGCAGCACGGCCATGCCGATCACGGCCGCCCACGCGTAGAAGATGAGCACGGCGCCCAGGTCGGAGTGGCCCAGATCCAGCATCCGGTGATGCAGGTGCTTCCGGTCGGGCGAGAACGGCGACGTGCCGGCGCGCAGCCGCCGCACGACCGCCAGGCCGAAGTCGAGCAGCGGCAGCATGACGACCGCGACCGGCAGCAGGATCGGGATGAACGCGCCGAGCAGCTGCGAACGCCCGAACAGCGCGGGGTCGAGCATGGCCGGCTGGATCTGGCCGGTGATCGCCACCGCCGAGGTCGCCATCAGCAGTCCCAGCATGAGCGCGCCCGCGTCGCCCATGAACATCTTCGCGGGGTGCCAGTTGAACGGCAGGAACCCGGCGCAGGCGCCGATGAGGACGACCGCGACGAAGGAGGCCAGGTTGAAGTAGGTGCTCGCGCCGATGTCGCGCACCAGAAGGTACGAGTAGACGAAGAAGATGCCGTTGGCGATCAGGCACACCCCGGCGACGAGCCCGTCGAGCCCGTCGATGAAGTTCACCGCGTTCATCACGAGCACGATCGCGATCACCGTCAGCGCGAAGCTCATCCAGCTCGAGCCGACGGTCATGCCGCCGATCGGCAGGGAGGAGATCTGCAGCTGGCCGAACCAGACGATGATCCCCGCGGCGATCAGCTGGGCGCCGAGCTTGATCATCCAGTCCAGGTCCCACAGGTCGTCGGCCACGCCGACGAGCACGATCAGCAGCGTGGCGCCGAGCACGGCGAGCATGGGGGCCGGGTCCGACCAGATCAGCGCGAAGCCGCCGTTCCCGGACGAGAACGCGAAGGCGACCGCCACGCCGAGGAACATCGCGATGCCGCCCAGCCGGGGCGTCGGCCTGGTGTGCACGTCGCGCTCGCGGATGGGCGGGTAGATCTTGTAGCGCAGCGCCACCTTCCACACCACCCACGACAGCCCGAAGGTGACGAGGGCGGTGAGCAGCGCCGTGACCAGATAGAGCTTCACGCCGGCTCGACGGGGTCCGGCTCCAGCGCATCGCCGAGCACCGCCCGCAGCGCGGCGCGGTCGATCACACCCTCGCGGAGGACGCGCACCATCCCGGTGCCGCCGTGCGCGAGACCCGTCCCGTCCACGATCGTCGACGGGACGCCCATGCTGCTCGGCCCGTCGTCGAGGTAGACCGAGACCGCGTCGCCCAGCATCCGCTGCGCCGCGTACGCGGCGACGGCGGGGGGCTTGCCGGTGAGGTTCGCGCTGGAGACCGCCAGGGGCCCGGTCTCCTCGAGGAGCTCGAGGGCCAGCCGGTGCGCCGGCATGCGCACCGCGACGGTGCCGCCGGTGTCGCCGAGGTCCCAGCTGAGCGAGGGCTGCGCCGGCAGCACGACGGTGAGCCCGCCCGGCCAGTGCGCGCCGACGAGGCGCTCGATCGGCTCCGGGATGTCGCTGACGAGGGCGCGGACGGTTGCGAGCCCGGCCACCAGCACGGGGGGCGGCGACTGGCGGCCGCGGCCCTTCGCGGCCAGCAGCCGGGCGACGGCGGCGGGGCTGAACGCGTCGGCCGCGATGCCGTACACGGTGTCGGTGGGCATCACGATCAGCTCGCCCCGCCCGATCGCACCGCGGGCCTGGCGCATCCCGGCCAGCAGCGCCGACTCGTCACGGCAGTCGAAGAGGGGGGTCATGGCGCGGCCATTCTATCGGTGGGGACTGCTCGCCTCAGGGACGCATCGCCGTCGTGGCGCGGTCGCGCAGCGTCAGGTCGCGGTGGGTGGCGGCGCCGAGCCAGCCGTCGGCGTGGAGCAGGTCGCGCACGGCCTCCCCCTGCACCTCGGCGTGCTCGATGACGATCATGCCGCCCGGATGCAGCAGTCGCCGGCCGACCGTGCTGAGGGTGCGCACCACGTCGAGGCCGTCCTCGCCGCCGTAGAGCGCGGCCGGCGGATCGAACAGGCGCACCTCCGGGTCGCGCGGCACGGCGGCATCCGGGACGTACGGCGGGTTGGACACGAGAACGGTGACGGTGCCGTCGAGCTCCGCGAACGCCGCGGCGAGGTCGACGAACGCGAGTCGGGCGTTGCCTGCGCCGACCTCCGCGAAGTTCTCGGCAGCCCAGATGAACGCGTCGGCCGAGTTCTCGGCCGCGTGCACCTGCGCGTGCGGCACCTCGGTGGCCAGCGACAGCGCGATCGCCCCGGAGCCGGTGCCGAGGTCGACGGCGACGGGGGCGGGCGACGCCGCGGCGCGCAGCCGGTCGATCGCGAGCTGGGCGACCATCTCGGTCTCCGGACGCGGCACGAACACGCCGGGGCCCACGCGCAGCTCCAGGTGACGGAAGGGGGCACGCCCGGTGAGGTGCTGCAGCGGCTCGCGGGCCGCACGGCGATCCGCGAGCCGCGCGAAGGCGTCCGCATCGCCGGCGTCGAGGACGTCGCCGCGGACGTCGGCGGCCTGGACCTCGCCGCGGGAGCGCCGCAGCACGTGCGCCAGCAGGAGCTCCGCATCGGTCTGCGGGTCGGTCACGCCCGCCCGTGCCAGCGCCGCGACCGCGGCCCCGAGCACCTGACGCACGGAGACGGCAGCGGGGACGGGCACGGGAATCCAGCCTAACCCTCATCGTTACAATCCGGTGGAGACGGGGTGCGCACAATAGGCTGTTCGATGCCTGCCCCACCGACCCGAAAGGCTGCGCCATGCCCGGCATCCATCCCGACATCACCACCGCGTTCGGCGACACCCCGCTGGTGCGTCTCAACAAGGTGACCGCCGGCCTCGATGCAGAGGTGCTCGCCAAGCTCGAGTTCTACAACCCCGCCTCCTCGGTCAAGGACCGTCTGGGCATCGCGCTGGTGGACGCCGCGGAGGCCTCCGGCGAGCTGCTGCCGGGCGGGACGCTCGTCGAGTCGACCAGCGGCAACACCGGCATCGCCCTGGCGATGGTGGGCGCCGCCCGCGGCTATCGCGTGATCCTCACGATGCCGGCGTCCATGTCGAAGGAGCGCCGCGTGCTGCTGAAGGCCTTCGGCGCCGAGCTCGTGCTGACCGACCCGACCAAGGGCATGGCGTTCGCCGTCGACGAGGCCAAGCGCATCGTCGCGGAGACGCCCGGCGCGGTCTGGGCGCGCCAGTTCGAGAACGCCGCGAACCCGGCGATCCACCGCAAGACCACCGCGGAGGAGATCCTGCGCGACACGGACGGGGCCGTCGACGTCTTCGTCGCCGGTATCGGCACGGGCGGCACCATCACCGGCGTCGGCCAGGTGCTCAAGGAGAAGGTGCCGGGCGTGCAGGTGATCGCCGTGGAGCCGAAGGACTCCCCGATCCTCACCGAGGGCCACCCCGGCCCCCACAAGATCCAGGGCATCGGCCCGAACTTCGTGCCCGCGATCCTCGACCGCGACGTGATCGACGAGGTCATCGACGTCACCTTCGAGGACTCGCTACGGCTGGCCCGGGAGCTCGCCGCACAGGAGGGGCTGTTGGTGGGCATGTCGTCCGGGGCGGCGGTCTGGGCGGCGCTCGAGGTCGCGAAGCGGCCCGAGAACACGGGCAAGCGCATCGTCGTGATCGTGCCCGACACCGGTGAGCGATACCTCACCACCGCCCTGTTCGAGGATCTGCGCGAGGGCTGACATGGCGATCGTCGCGCGTGTGAAGGAGGACATCGCGGCCGCGAGGCTGCGGGATCCCGCCGCGCGCAGCGGCGCGGAGATCGCCCTGCTGTACTCCGGGCTGCACGCGATCTGGGCGTACCGGCTGTGGCACGCGCTGTGGCTGCGACGGTGGCGTTTCCTCGCGCGGGCCGGGTCGCAGCTGACCCGCTGGGTGACCGGGATCGAGATCCATCCGGGCGCGACGATCGGGCGGCGGTTCTTCATCGACCACGGCATGGGGATCGTCATCGGGGAGACCGCCGAGGTGGGCGACGACGTGATGCTGTATCACGGCGTGACCCTCGGCGGTCGCACCCGGGACGCCGGCAAGCGGCATCCGACCATCGGCGATGGCGTCGTCGTGGGAGCCGGCGCGAAGGTGCTCGGGCCCGTGGTGATCGGCGCCCGCTCGGCGATCGGCGCGAACGCCGTGGTCACCCGTGACGCGCCCGAGGACAGCGTCCTGGTGGGCGTGCCGGCCAAGAGCCGGTCGCGCCGCGCCGGCGAGGACACCCGCGCGCTGCTGATGGCCCCCGAGTACAGCATCTGAGGTGCACGACCCGGCGTTCCTCCCGCCCCGCCCGCACGATCGGCGTACGGCACGCCGCGCGGCCGGCGGTCCCCGTCGACGCGGCGTCGTGCGGACGCGCATCGTGCGGCGGGCGGCACGGTGAGCGAGCTGCACGAGCTGACCGCGAGCGAGCTGCTCGGCCGGCTGCGCGCCGGCGCGGTGTC
>JASGDW010000165.1:0-5164 GCA_047606965.1 Microbacterium sp. | reverse complement strand
CGGGTCTGGGGCGGCGCGGCGCGGCCGGAGGACGCGCCGGGCGCGTCGGCGGGCGGAGGGGTCGTGGGGGTCATGCCGCCTCCTGCGCGCTCAGCTGGGACTCGACGATCTCGCGATACGTCTCGCAGGTGGCCAGCAGCTCGTCGTGCCGTCCCACGCCGACGACCCGGCCGTGCTCGAGCACGACGATCTGGTCGGCGTGCCGGATCGTCGAGACCCGCTGGGCCACGACGATGCGGGTCGCGTCGGGCAGGGAGGCGTCGAGGGCGCGGCGCAACGCCGCGTCCGTGCGCAGGTCGAGGGCCGAGAACGAGTCGTCGAACACGTAGATCTCCGGAAGCTTCACGAGCGCACGCGCGATCGCGAGCCGCTGACGCTGACCACCCGACACGTTCGTGCCGCCCTGGGCGATGCGTCCTTCGAGCCGGCCCGGCATCGCCTCCACGAAGTCGCGCGCCTGGGCGAGCTCGAGCGCCCGCCACAGCTGCTCGTCGGAGGCGTCGGGGTTCCCGTACCGCAGGTTGGAGGCCACCGTGCCGGAGAAGAGGAAGGCGCGCTGCGGCACGAGCCCGATGCGCCGCCACAGCTCGTCCGGCTCGTAGTCGCGCACGTCCGTGCCGTCCACCCGCACGGCGCCGCCGGTCGCGTCGAACAGACGCGGGATGAGCCCCACCAGCGTGGTCTTGCCCGAACCGGTCGAGCCGATGATCGCGGTCGTCGTGCCGGGCTCGATCGCGAAGCTGACCTCGTGCAGGACGGCCTCGTCCGCTCCCGGATAGGAGAAGTCGACGCGGTCGAACACGACGCCGCCACCGGAGGCGGGCGGATCGGCGGCCCGCTGCGGCGCCAGCACCGAGGAGTCGGTGCCGAGCACCTCGCCGATGCGGTTCGCGCAGACGGCGGCGCGCGGGATCATGACGAACATGAAGGTCGCCATCATGACCCCCATGAGGATCTGCATCATGTAGCTGAGGAAGGCGAACAGGGTTCCCACCTGGGTGGTGCCGTCGTCGATCTGGAACGCGCCGAACCAGATCACGGCCACGCTGGACGCGTTGAGCACCAGCATCACGACGGGGAACATGAACGCCATCAGGTTGCCGGCGCGCAGCGCCGTGTCGCGCACGTCGCCGCTGGCCGCGCCGAACCGGGCCCGCTCCTCGCGCTCTCGCACGAAGGCGCGGACCACGCGGATGCCGCTGAGCTGCTCCCGCATGATCTGGTTGATGCGGTCGATCTTGACCTGCATGGCGCGGAACGCCGGCACCATCCGCACCACGATCAGCGACACCACGATCAGCAGGATCGGGACGGACACCGCCATCAGCCAGGACAGCCCGGCGTCCACCTGGATGGCGAAGACGATGCCGCCGACGGCGAGGATGGGGGCCGAGACCATGAGGGTGGCCGAGACCTGCACCAGCATCTGCACCTGCTGCACGTCGTTCGTGTTGCGTGTGATGAGGGATGCGGCGCCGAATCGGCCCATCTCGCGCTGGGAGAAGCCGAGCACGCGATGGAAGAGGTCGTTGCGCAGCGATCGCCCCATGCCCATCGCGAGGCGCGAGCCGAAGTACACGGCGACGATCGCGCACACGATCTGCGCGAGGCTGACCAGCAGCATCACCAGGCCCGTGCTCCAGATGTAGCCGACGTCGCCGGCGATGACGCCGTCGTCGATGATGTCCGCGTTGAGCGTGGGCAGCCAGAGCGAGGCGAGCGACTGGGCGACCTGGAACACCAGCACACCCACGATCAGCGGCCAGCCGGGCCGCAGGTACCGCACCAGGAGTCTGCCGAGCACGTCTATTCCTCTCCGCGGGCGCCGCCCGCGATTCCGTGCAGGACGAGCTCCACCAGCTCGTCCTCCGTCAGCGCCTCGTCGCCGGCTCGCGCGCCGTTCGCGGCGATCCCGGCGATGCGTATCACGGCGCTCATCCGCTCCGGCGGGAGGTTGAGACGGTCGGCGTCCGGTGCGAAGATCGCGGCGACCGCGGACCGGAACCGGCCGTCGCGGTCCCGCGCGAAGTACTGCGGGACCTCGTCGCGCGGCAGCAGGGACAGCATGCGCAACAGGCGTCGCATCCAGATCCGCGTGCCGCGGACGAGCCGCCGTACCTTCTCGTCGAGCGGGAGCTGCGGATCGACCAGGCCCGCGTCCATGCTCTCGCGCGCCTGGTCGAAGAAGGCCTGCACCGCCGCGCGCATGAGCGACTCCTTGTCGCCGAAGGCGCGGAAGATGGTCCCCTCGGCGATGCCGAGGTGCTCGGCCAGCTGCCGCGTCGTCAACGCGGAGCCGTGCTCGAGGAACAACGGCACGGCCTGGGCGGCGATCATGGCGCGGCGCTCCTCGGGCGCCATCGGCTTCGCCCGGGAGCGGGCGGGAGCACCCGCGTCGTCGATCGCGTCGGCCATCACACCATCCTAAGTGAGTGAGCACTCACTCCACAAGCACGACATCGTCCGACTTCTCCCGGCGAGGCGTTGCGGCCGGTCTGCGACGGGGCTACTTTGTGCGTGACGCGCACATCCGCGCACCCATGCCGTACCCGAACGCCCACAGAGAGGCCGACGATGAGCGACACGACCCCGACGCCGGACCAGCCAGAGGTCCCGCAGCAGCCCGCGGCGCCGCAGCAACCGCCCGCCTACCAGCAGCCGCCGGCCCCGCAGCCCCAGTACGCCGCCCCGAGCCCCCCGTACAGCCCGGAGACCGACAAGCAGCTCGCGATGTGGGCGCACATCGGCGGCATCGTCGGCTTCCTCCCCTCGCTGATCATCTGGCTCGTCGGGAAGGACCGCGGCCCCCGCACGAACGTCGAGGCGAAGGAGGCGCTGAACTGGCAGATCACGTGGGAGATCGTCTACATCGGCGGGTACATCGTGCTCGGCATCCTGGCGCTGATCCCCTACATCGGCATCCTGTTCTCGATCCTGCTGGTGCTCTGGTGGTTCCTCTGGGTGCTCAACGTGGTCTTCTCGATCATCGGCGGCGTGCGCGTGAACGCCGGCGGCAGCTACCGCTACCCGGTCAACTTCCGCTTCATCAAGTAGCCGGCGACGCGGCCGTGGAGCCGCTGTCGCCGTGGGTCGTCATGAGCACACTCCCATCGTCGGGGCCGGGTCCGGCCGTGGGGGCGAGCCCTGTGCCCGCGCGGCCCATGGTGGCCAAGCTCTCGGCTTCGAAGCGTCTCAGCCGCCGACGGCGTGGAGAAGCCATTCTCCGTTCACCTCGTCGACCCGGTGGCCGCGGCCGCGCAGCAGGTCCCGCAGTCCGCCCAGCGTACGCGCCCGCGGACGCATCTCCGCGAGCTCACGCGTGAGCAGCCCCTTGGTCCGCTTGTTGAAGTGGCCCAGGGCGCGAACCGCTCCCCCGCCCGTGTCGGCGACGACGCGCACGTACGCCGAGGGGATGCCGGCCGGCACCGGCCCGAGCGCGGCGTACGCCTCGGAGCGCAGGTCGAGCACGAACGCGGGCGCGAGGGCCGTCAGCGCCGCGGTCACCGCCTCCGCCCAGTGCCGCCGGAGCGCAGGCAGGCCGGGCAGCGACGTGCCGGCGGCCAGCCGGTACGCGGGGATCGGATCGTCCGCGCCGACCGGTCCGAACGGCGCCGAGTGGATCAGCACGTGGTCGCCGAGCCAGCGCCGCGCCCGGGCGTCGAGCGTCGCGGCGTCCAGCGCGTCGTAGAGCACACCGGTGTAGCGGTCCATGGCGGGCATCGTGGCGGCGGTGCGCAGCGCGGCGTTGGCCTCGATGTCCGGACGCTGGCGCGCGCTGAGCCCCAGCACCCGGGCCGCCTCGTCGGCGTCCGCGGACAGCGCCACCAGCGCGTCGACGACCGCGTCCCGCCTCTCGGCGAGCTGCGGCAGGGCCAGCGCGCCGGTGCGCAGCGGCGCGCCGGCGCCGCCGGGACGCTTCGTCTCCGACGGCGGCAGCAGGATCAGCATCCTCGGTCCTCCGGGAGGGTCCCTCCGCCGCCCGCGCGGGGCACGGGCGGCGGAGATGTCAGGAAACCAGCGCGGCGTTCCCGGCCACGATCGTGACCCGGTCGTGCTCGACCGAGACGAAGCCGTCCCGCGCGTCGGCGACGATCTTCGCGCCGTCGGTCTGCGTGATGCGCACCTGGCCCTCGGCGAGGATCGCGAGCATCGGCTCGTGGCCGGCCATGAAGCCGATCTCGCCCTCGACCGTCTTCGCGACCACGAGCGAGGCCTCGCCCGACCAGACCTCGGCGTCGGCGGCGATCACGCTCACCTGCAGCGGCATCTCAGCCGTTCTCCTTCTGGATCTGCGCCCACTTCTCCTCGACGTCGGAGATGCCGCCGACGTTGAAGAAGGCCTGCTCGGCCACGTGGTCGAAGTCTCCCCTGACGATCGCGTCGAACGACTCGATGGTCTCCGAGATCGGAACGGTGGAGCCCTCCACGCCGGTGAACTTCTTGGCCATGTAGGTGTTCTGGGAGAGGAACTGCTGGATGCGGCGGGCGCGGGCCACGACGATCTTGTCCTCCTCGCTCAGCTCGTCGACGCCGAGGATCGCGATGATCTCCTGCAGCTCCTTGTTCTTCTGCAGGATCTGCTTGACGGCGGTGGCCACGCGGTAGTGGTCGGCGCCGATGTAGCGCGGGTCGAGGATCCGGCTGGTCGAGGTCAGCGGGTCGACGGCGGGGTACAGGCCCTTCGAGGCGATCTCGCGGCTGAGCTCGGTCGTCGCGTCCAGGTGCGCGAAGGTCGTCGCCGGGGCCGGGTCGGTGTAGTCGTCGGCGGGCACGTAGATCGCCTGCAGCGAGGTGATCGAGTGGCCGCGGGTCGAGGTGATGCGCTCCTGGAGCACCCCCATCTCGTCGGCGAGGTTGGGCTGATAGCCCACCGCGGAGGGCATGCGGCCCAGCAGCGTGGAGACCTCGGAGCCGGCCTGCGTGAACCGGAAGATGTTGTCGATGAACAGCAGCACGTCCTGCTTCTGCACGTCGCGGAAGTACTCCGCCATCGTCAGGGCCGACAGGGCCACGCGCAGACGCGTCCCCGGCGGCTCGTCCATCTGGCCGAACACCAGCGCCGTCTTGTCGAAGACGCCCGCGTCCTCCATCTCGTGGATGAGGTCGTTGCCCTCGCGCGTGCGCTCGCCGACGCCGGCGAACACCGACACGCCGCCGTGGTCTT
>JASGDW010000164.1:0-13150 GCA_047606965.1 Microbacterium sp. | reverse complement strand
TGGACGAGGCCAACAAGATCGCCAACCTCGCGATCGTGACCGGGACCTCGTCCCTGTTCACGCTGTTCGCCCAGCCGATCGTGGGCGCCTTCTCCGACCGCACCCGCTCCCGGCTGGGACGTCGCTCGCCGTGGCTCGTGCTGGGAGGTCTCGGCGGCGGCGTCCTGACGATCGTGCTGCAGTTCGCGCCGAGCGTGTTCTGGATCACCGTGCTGTGGGTCGCGGCGCAGGTCCTGCTCAACGCCTTCCAGGGGCCGCTGTCCGCCGTCATCGCCGACCGCATCCCGCGCGACGGCCGGGCCACCGCGTCCGCCTTCGCCGGGGCGGGCACCGCGATCGGCGGCACGGTGGGCGTCGTGCTGGCCGGGCAGTTGCTCGCGCAGCTGGGGCTCGCCTACGGGCTGCTGGGCGCGGGCATGATCGTCGTCTCCCTGCTGTTCGTGCTGGTCAACCGCGATCGCGACTCCCGTCCGCTGCCGATCGGCCGGTTCCACTGGGGCGCGTTCCTGAGGAGCTTCTGGGTCAGCCCGCGCAAGCACCCCGACTACGGCTGGGCCTTCGCGGGCCGGTTCGTCATGGTGCTGGGATACCAGGGCGTCCAGGCCTACCAGTTCTACATCCTCACAGATCACCTCGGGCTCGACGCCGCCGACGCGGGCGGGGTCGCCGGGATGCTGTCGCTGGCCTCGATGGTGACCCTCGTGATCGGGACCCTGGTGTTCGGCCGCCTCAGCGACAGGATCGGGCGCCGCAAGGTCTTCGTGTTCACCGCGAGCATCGTGATGGCGGTGGGCATCGCGATCCCGCTGTTCGTCCCGACGGTCCCGGCCATGATCGTGTACGCGCTGATCGTCGGCCTCGGCTACGGGGCGTACTCGGCGGTCGACGTCGCGCTCATGATCGACGTGCTCCCCTCCCAGGGGGACGCGGGCAAGGACCTCGGCGTGCTCAACGTCGCCACCAACATCCCGCAGGCGCTGACCCCCGTGGTGGCGGCGACGCTGCTGGGCGTGTTCGCCGGCAACTACGCCTCCATCTTCGGGTTCGCCGCGCTCATGGTGCTGCTGTCCTCGGTGCTCGTCTTCCCCATCCGCTCGGTCCGCTGAGGCCGGTCTTCGCCTCCCAGGAGCTGCCATGTCCACCACCCGCCTCGATCCGATCGCCACCACCTCCGCCGGCCGTGTCCGGGGGATCGACCGGGGGGATCACGCGGCGTTCCTCGGCATCCCGTACGCGGCACCCCCGGTCGGGGTGCGGCGCTTCGCGGCCCCCGGGCCGGTGCCCGGGTGGCGCGGGGTCCGCGAGACGACCCAGTACGGCCCGACGCCGCAGCGGAGGCCCTTCGGGGAGACCACCACGGTCCCTGAGCCCTCGATCCCGGGCGAGGACACGCTGAGCGTGAACGTCTTCACCCCGGCGGCGGGGCGCACCGACGCGGGGCTGCCCGTGCTCGTGTGGGTGCACGGGGGCGGATACTTCGCGGGCTCCCCCGCGAGCCCGTGGTACGACGGCGCGGCGTTCGCGCGCAGCGGCGTCGTGGTCGTGACCCTCTCGTACCGGCTGGGGTTCGACGGCTTCGGCTGGATCGAGGACGCGCCCCCGAACCGCGGCATCCTCGATCAGCTCCGGGCGCTCGAGTGGGTGCGGGAGAACATCGCCTCCTTCGGCGGGGACCCCGACCGGGTCACGATCGCGGGGCAGTCCGCCGGCGGCGGAAGCGTGCTGACGCTCATGACTTCCCCCCGCGCCCGCGGGCTGTTCCGCGCGGTCATCTCCCAGTCCGGGGCGCCCGGGCACCTCGGAGCCGCCACGGCCGAGGAGATCGGTCGGCGCTTCGCCGCCGACCGGGGCGTCGCCCCGACGCTGGCGGGCTGGCGGGGCGTGCCGGAGGACACGGTGCTCGACCACGAGCGCGCCTTCAACCACGCCCCCGGAGGGAAGGATCCCGGCGCGACGCCCGTCGAGCAGCTCGCCGCGATCGGGCGGGACCCCCTCGCGGCGGGCCTCGCCTTCGCCCCGGTCGTCGACGGCGACACCGTCGTCGCCGTCGACGAGGCGATCGCGGCGGGCGTCGCGGACGACGTGGCCCTGCTCCTGGGGACCACCCGCAACGAGTTCGCGTTCCCGACGCCCACCCCGACCGACCAGATCGCCGCGGCGTTCGAGGCCGCGCACATCGACCGCGACGCCGCCGGGGACTTCTTCGCGGAGGTGGAGCGCGTGGGCGCGGCCTACGCTGGGAGCCAGCTCGCGGTGCTGTCGATGTTCCGGGCGCCGGCGACGCAGATCGCCCGCGCCCGCAGCCGGCAGGCGGCGGGCCGCACCTGGCTCTACGACTTCGCCTACCGCTCACCGGTGGACGGGCTGGCCGCCCACTGCTACGAGCTGCCGTTCTGCTGGGACCTGCTGGGCGCCGACGGGGTGGCGGCGGTGCTGGGCGCGCCCCCTCAGACGCTGGCCGATCGGATGCACACGGCCTGGGTCGAGTTCATCACCACCGGCGGGCTGTCGTGGCCGGCGACCGCGCAGCATCCGACCGGCGCCCTGGTCTTCGACGAGGCCTCCGGCTTCCGGCCGGACGCCTACCGGTTCGAGGCCGCGGCGCTGGAGGCCCTCGTCTCGGAGGCGGTCACCCGCGGGGCGTGACCTCGTAGCGCCGCAGCGCCTGGGTGCGGGCGACGAGCTCGCGCAGCGCCTCGAGCGGGCCGTCGACCATCCCGGCGGCACGTGCCTGCACGAGCACGTTGCCCAGCGCGGTCGCCTCCACGGGGCCGGCGACCACCGGAAGGCCCGCGCGGTCGGCCGTGCGCTGGCAGAGCAGCCCGTTCAGGGCGCCGCCGCCGACGATGTGGATCGTGCGCACCCCGACGCCGCCGATGCGCGCGGCCTGGTGGACGGCGTCCGCGAAGGCCTGCGCGAGCGACTCCACGATCGAGCGGGCGTACTCCGCGTCGGTGCGGGGCGCGGCGAGGCCGTGCTCGGCGCACCAGGCGTCGATGCGTGCGGGCATGTCGCCGGGCGGCAGGAACCGGGCGTCGTCCACGTCGAACACCGGGACGGACGCCGCGGGCACCTCCGCGGCACGGCCGAGCAGCGTCGGCAGGTCGACGGCGCGCCCCGCCCGTTCCCAGCCGCGCACCGTCTCGCTGAGGATCCACAGCCCCATGACGTTGCGCAGCAGCCGGACGCGGCCGTCCACGCCGCCCTCGTTCGTGAAGTTCGCCGCGAGGGCCTCGGCGCTCACCACCGGCCGGGCGACCTCCACGCCGACCAGGCCCCAGGTGCCGCAGGAGACGTAGGCGGCCGCGGTCGGGTCCATCGGGACGGCGACGACCGCGGAGGCGGTGTCGTGCGAGCCCACGGTGGCCACGGTCGTGCCCACCGGCGCTCCCAGGGCTGCCGCGACCTCGGGGCGCAGCGGGCCGAGCGTCTCGCCGGGGGCGAGGATCGGCGGCAGGATGCGGCGAGGCAGGTCGAGCGCTGTCATGAGCGCGGCGTCCCAGCCCCCGCCGTCCCCGCGCAGCAGGCCGGTGGTGGAGGCGTTGGTGGCCTCCGCGCGCGCGACGCCGGTCAGCCAGTAGCCGACGAGGTCCGGCACGAGCAGCGCGGTGTCGGCGAAGGCGAGGAGGTCGGCGGGCTCCGCGGCGAGCTGATACAGCGTGTTGAACGGCAGGAACTGCAGCCCGTTGCGCGCGAACAGCTCGGCGTGCGGCATCCGCTCGTGCACCCGTCGCACGCCGTGCGCGGTGCGGGCGTCGCGGTAGTGGAACGGCTCGCCCAGCATCCGCCCCTCGCGCAGCAGCGCGTAGTCGACCGCCCAGCTGTCGACCCCGATGCTCGCGATCGACGGCTCGCCGCGGAACGCCTCCCGCAGCCCCGCGGATGCCGCGCCGTAGAGGCTCAGCAGGTTCCAGTGCAGGCCGTCCGCGAGGGCGACCGGATCGTTGGGGAACCGGGCGACCTGCTCCGTCTCGAGCGCGTCCGGCCCGACGCGGCCCACGATCACCCGCCCGCTCGTGGCGCCCAGGTCGATCGCGGCGACCGCGCCGGTCGTGCTCATCGCAGGAACGCGGCGGCCACGCCGGAGTCGACGGGGACGTGCAGGCCCGTGGTGCGGCTGAGCTCGGGGCCGGTGAGCACGTACACGGCGTCGGCGACGTTCTCGGGGACGACCTCGCGCCCGAGGATCGTCCGGTTCGCGTAGAACTGGCCCAGCTCCTCCTCCTTCACCCCGTAGGTGGCGGCGCGGTTCGCGCCCCAGCCGGAGGCGAAGATGCCGGAGCCGCGCACGACGCCGTCGGGGTTGATGCCGTTCACGCGGACGCCGTGCGCGCCGAGCTCGACCGCCAGCAGCCGCACCTGGTGCGCCTGGTCGGCCTTGGTGGCGGAGTAGGCGATGTTGTTCGGCCCCGCGAACACGCTGTTCTTCGACGAGATGTAGACGATGTCGCCGCCCAGCCTCTGCTCGATCAGCGCCTTGGCGGCTGCCTTGGAGACGAGGAAGGATCCCTTGGCCATGACGTCGTGCTGCAGGTCCCAGTCCCTCTCGGTCGTCTCCAGCAGCGGCTTCGACAGCGACAGTCCGGCGTTGTTGACGACGAGGTCGATGCCGCCGAACGCGAGCAGGGTCGTGTCGATCGCGGCCTGCACCCCGTCCGCGTCGGCGACGTTCGCCGCGACGCCGATCGCGACGTCCGCGCCCCCGAGCTCCGCCGCGACGGCCTGCGCCTTGGCCAGGTCCAGGTCGGCGACCACGACACAGGCGCCCTCGGCGGCGAGCCGGGCCGCGGTGGCCTTGCCGATGCCGGATGCCGCTCCCGTGACGAAGGCGATGCGCCCCTGGTGCGTCTTCGGCGCGGGCTGCCGTCGCAGCTTCGCCTCCTCCAGCGCCCAGTACTCGATGCGGAACTTCTCCGCATCCGAGATCGGCGTGTAGGTCGACAGTGCCTCGGCGCCGCGCATGACGTTGATGGCGTTGACGTAGAACTCGCCGGCCACGCGCGCGGTCTGCTTGTTCGCGCCGTAGCTGAACATGCCCACGCCCGGGATCAGGACGATGAGCGGGTCGGCGCCGCGGATCGCGGGGGACTCCGCGCTCGCGTGGGCGTCGTAGTAGGCCTGGTAGTCGGCCCGATACTCGGCGTGCAGCTCCCTCAGGCGCGCGATCTGCTCGTCGACGCCCGCCGTGGCGGGCAGGTCGAGGATCAACGGCTTGACCTTGGTGCGCAGGAAGTGGTCGGGGCAGCTCGTTCCCCGCGCCGCCAGGGTCGGGGCCTTCTGGCGGGCGAGGAAGTCGAGCACGGCGTCGCTGTCGGTGTAGTGCCCGACCACGCGCCTGTCGGTCGAGGCGAGCCCCCGGATCGTGGGGGCCAGCGCCGCCGCGCGGGCGTGCCGCTCGGCCTCCGGCAGGGCCTCGAACCCGGCTCGGACGCCGCCGAACGGCTCGGGGCGGCCGTGCTCGGCGATGTAGGCGGCTGCGGTGTCGATGATCCAGAGCGAGTTCGCCTCCGCCTCCTCTGAGCTCTCCCCCCACGCGGTGATGCCGTGCCCGCCGAGGATCGTGCCCACCGCCTGCGGGTTCTGCTTCTTGATCTCGGCGATGTCCAGGCCCAGCTGGAACCCGGGCCGGCGCCAGGGGACCCAGACGACCTTGTCGCCGAAGATCCTCTGCGTCAGCTCGGGACCGTCTGCCGCGGTCGCGATCGCGATGCCGGAGTCGGGATGCAGGTGGTCGACGTGCGCGGCGTCCACCAGGCCGTGCATCGCGGTGTCGATCGAGGGGGCCGCCCCGCCCTTGCCGTGCAGACAGTAGTCGAACGCGGCCACCATCTCGTCCTCGCGGTCGACGCCCGGGTAGACGCCTGCGAGCGCGCGCAGGCGATCGAGCCGCAGCACCGCCAGGCCGCTCTCGGTGAGGGTGCCCAGGTCGCCACCGGAGCCCTTCACCCACAGCAGCTCGACCGGCTCCCCGGTGACCGGGTCGGTCTCGGTGCCCTTGGCGGAGGTGTTGCCGCCGGCGTAGTTCGTGTTCTTGGGGTCGGCGCCCAGGCGGTTGCTGCGCGCGAGGAGGGCCGCTGCGGTCGAGTTGGTCATGGCGATGTCCTTCTGAGTGGAGTGGGTCCCGCCGAGGCAGGGGAATGTCGTCGAGGCGGGGCGCGAAGCCCCGTGGTTCGGGTGCGATCCCCGGTCCCGGTCAGGCGCCCCAGCCGGCCTGCGTGCCGCCCACGCGTTCGGCCTCGATCCTCTGCTGGTAGCCGGAGGCGAGGTAGGCGGCCATCGGGTCTGCGGGCAGCCCACGGCCGGCGCGCCACTCGGCCAGTGCCGGACGGACGTCGGTGGAGAACGCGTCCATGAAGATCGCGTTCGCGGCCAGCACGTCGTTGGCGCTCTGCGCGGCGGCGAGGGCCTCGCGGTCCAGCAGCAGCGCGCGGGCGGTCATCTCCTGCACGTTGAGCACCGAGCGGATCTGTCCCGGGATCTTGGCCTCGATGTTGTGGCACTGGTCGAGCATGAACGCGACGTCCGGGCTGTTCAGGCCGCCGCCGCGGATGACCTCGACCAGGATGCGGAACAGCTGGAACGGGTCGGCCGCGCCCACGATGAGGTCGTCGTCGGCGTAGAAGCGGCTGTTGAAGTCGAAGGAGCCGAGCTTGCCGAGGCGCAGCAGCTGCATGACGATGAACTCGATGTTCGTGCCCGGGGCGTGGTGGCCGGTGTCCAGGCACACCATCGCCCGGTCGCCGAGCGCCGCCACCTGCACGTACGAGGTTCCCCAGTCCGGCACGTCGGTGTGGTAGAAAGCCGGCTCGAAGAACTTGTACTCCAGCACGAGGCGCTGCGTCTCGGACAGGCGCGCGTAGATCTCGCTGAGAGAGGAATGCAGCCGGTCCTGCCGGGCGCGCATGTCGTTCTGCCCGGGGTAGTTGGAGCCCTCGGCCAGCCAGATCTTCAGGTCGCGTGAGCCGGTCTGGTCCATGATGTCGACGCAGGCGAGGTGGTGGTCGATCGCCTTGCGACGGATGCGGTCGTCCTCGTGGGTGAGGGCGCCGAACTTGTAGTCCTCGTCCTGGAAGGTGTTCGAGTTGATCGTGCCCAGCGCGACCCCCAGGTCCTCGGCATGGCGGCGCAGCGCGCCGAAATCGTCGACGACGTCCCAGGGGATGTGGAGCGCCACCGTCGGTGCGAGCGCGGTCACCCGGTTGACCTCGGCGGCGTCCGCGATCTTCTCGAACGGATCGCGCGCCGTGCCCGGCGTGGGGAACACGCGGAACCGCGTGCCGGAGTTGCCGAACGCCCAACTGGGCAGCTCGATGGCCTGCCGGGCCAGCGCGTCGAGGTTCTGGGGGGACAGCGTCGTCATGATGCGGGGCTTTCGTCGGGGGCGCCGGCGACGGATGCCGCCAGCTGGTCGTGCAGGTTGAAGACCTCGGTGAGAGGCGTCGCGGCCTGGTCTGGCCGCCCGTCGAGGCCGAGGAAGAACGGCGCCATCTCCTGCTCCCAGGCGGTCGCGACGGGGGATGCGGCGAGATAGGCCTGCGCCGCCTCGTCGTCTTCCGTCTCGTAGTAGCCGATCAGGCGCCCACCATCGCCGAGGAACAGCGAATAGTTGCGGCGGCCGGCGGCCTCGATCTCGGCGAGCATCTCGGGTCGGACCGGGCTGTGGCGCGAGACGTACTCGCCGACCAGCTCGGGCCGCACGCGCAGCTCGAAGCACACGCGCACCGGTGCACCGGTGGTGCTCGTCATCGAGGGCTCCTTCGGGGTGAATCGTTTCAAGATTAGCGCATGACGTCTCTCGACGCAACCGGCGGCGCAGGACGCCCGGCCCGGCGCAGGGGGGTCGGTGGGGCGTGTGCAGAAGGCCGCCCGAGCCGTGCGCAGAAGGCCGCCGCCGGCCGATGTGCCGAGGAGAGCCGGACGAGGCGCGGCGACGACGCCGGGCCGCGTCTTCACCGCGACGCATGGTAGACATCTTTGTGAATCGATTCATTCTTTGTTAGTCTCCCCGCCGACACATTCGTCGTCTGAGAGCGTGCGGCACCGTCCGTCGTACACCGATCGTTCGAAGGAGAACCCATGGCCATCACGACGTCCACCTACCGGCAGGCGAATTCCTGGTGGGTCGGAGTGGTGTGCGGCATGGCGTCGTACATCGACTCGGCGACCATCGTCGCGACGGGCATCGCCCTCGTCATCTACCAGTACACGATCGGCGTCACCGAGACCGAGATCGGCATCATGAGCGGCGCGCTCACGCTGTGCATCGCGATCGGCGCCGTCTTCGGCGGCCGGATCAGCGACCGCTTCGGACGCCGCTCGGTGTTCCTGGTCACGATGCTGATCATCGTCGCCGGAATCGTGCTGCTCGTGTTCAGCACGAGCTTCCCGCTGCTGCTGGCCGGCATCGTCCTCGCGGGCCTCGGCACCGGCGCCGACCTGCCGGTGTCGCTGTCGACGATCTCGGAGGCCGCCACGGACAGGAACCGTGGCGCCATCATCGGACTGTCCAACATCCTGTGGACCATCGGCATCCTCAGCGCCGTCCTCATCGCGACCTTCTTCGGCGACGCGGGACGGCTCGGCGGCCAGCTGCTGTTCGCCCAGGTCGGCGTCGTCGCGCTCGTCGTCTTCTTCTGCCGCCTGTCGATCCCGGAATCCGCGCGCTGGCGCGCCGCTCGCGCCGAGCGGGAGAAGGGCATCGAGACGATCCGCGCCGATCGGGTGCACATCCGCGACCTGCTGAAGGCGCCGTACCTCACCCCCTTCGTCGCGCTGCTGGTGTTCTACGCGCTCACCAACACGGCCGCCAACACCGGCGGCCAGTTCGGCACGTACCTCGCCGTGAACGTCGCCGGCATCTCGGTCGCCACCAACTCGGCCATCGCCCTGACCTCGTTCCCGGTGGGCATCGTGTTCGGCTTGTGGTTCATGAAGATCGTCGGCGGCCGCCACCGCATGACCTTCTTCGTCGTGGGCGCGGTCATGCTGCTGCTCGGCTACCTCATCCCCGCCGTCCTCGGCTTCACGCTGGTGACGATCGTCGTGATGAACGTCGTGCTGGCGATCGGCGGGGCGTTCGCCTTCGAGGGCATGATGAAGGTGTGGACGCAGGAGTCGTTCCCGACCCTGTTGCGTTCCACGGCACAGGGCACGATCATCGCCGCCGCGCGCGTGGTGGCCGCCCTGCTCGCCTTCGTGACCCCCGCGCTCATCGCGGTCAGCCCGCAGGGTCTGTACCTCGCGCTGTCGGTGCTGGTCGCCGTCGGCCTGCTCGTGGCGTGGCTCGCCTTCCATGGCAACAGCGGCAACCAGTTCGACGAGGAGAAGCAGCTCGACCCCGGGACGGCCGAGCACCCCATCTCCCACCCCTGACGATCCCGCGCCGCGGCCCGGCATCGACGTCGCCGCATCGCACCCACGCCCCGACCAGAAAGGCCACCCATGTCGGCTGAGCCGAGCACCGCCTCCTCCACCCCGATCGCCGTCCTCGACCACGCCGCGTTCATCGCGGCGGAAGCGCCGCGCGAGGCCGCACCCCGCTTCCGCTTCGCGGCCGAGCTCGACCAGGCCCGCACCGAGGTGGTCGGCGCCTGGCTCACCGCCACGGCGCTCGGCGTCTACGAGGCCCGTGTCGACGGGCAGCCGGTGTCCGAATCCGTGCTGGACCCGGGCTGGACCTCCTACGAATGGCGCCTGAGCGTGCAGCGCCACGATGTGACCGCGCCGGTGCGCGACGGCGACGGGGCGCTGCGCATCGAGCTGCTGCTGGGCAACGGCTGGTACCGCGGCAGCCTCGGCTTCGAGGGCGCCGACGCGAACTACGGCGACGAGATCGCGGTGTGCGCCGCCGTCGAGATCACGTTCGCGGACGGCTCCGTGCAACGCGTCGTCACCTCCCGTGACTGGGAGGCCACGGCATCCGAGACCACGCGCAACTCGCTCTACCACGGCCAGACCATCGATGCCCGGCTGCGCGGGGCGGATGCCGAGCCGCTGGCGGTGCGCGAGGTCGAGGTCGATCGGCGCACGCTCGTCGCCCAGAGCGCGCCGCCGATCACGCGCCACGAGACGATCCGCCCGGTGCGGATCTGGACCTCGCCGTCCGGGAAGACGCTGGTCGACTTCGGGCAGAACCTCGTCGGGTGGATCCGCGCCACCGTGCAGGGGCCGGCCGGCACCGAGATCACGATCCGTCACGCCGAGGTGCTCGAGCACGACGAGCTCGGCACCCGGCCGCTGCGAGCGGCGCAGGCGACCGACGTGTTCGTGCTCTCCGGCGGGGAAGACCGTTTCGAGCCGACGCTGACCTTCCACGGTTTCCGCTACGCCGAGGTGGAGGGGTGGCCGGGCGAGCTCACGGACGACGGCCTCGAAGCCGTCGTCGTGCACTCCGACATGGCGCGCACCGGCTTCTTCGAGTGCTCGGAGCCGCTGGTGAACCAGCTGGTGCACAACTCGGTCTGGGGGCAGAAGGGCAACTTCCTGAGCGTGCCCACCGACTGCCCGCAGCGCGACGAGCGGCTGGGCTGGACCGGCGACATCGCCGCGTACGCGGCATCCGCCTCGTTCCAGTTCGACACGGCCGGGTTCCTCGACGGCTGGCTGCGCGACCTGTACCAGGAGACCGCCCACTCGCCGGCGGGGATCGTGCCGATCGTCGTCCCGGACGTGCTCAAGTATGCGAGCTTCGGCGAGGACTTCGCCCTCCCCGCCCCCGGCGCCACCGCCATCTGGGGCGACGCCGCGGTCTGGGTGCCGCAGGCGCTGTGGCACGCGTACGGCGACCGGGACCGGCTCGCCGCGCACTACCCGGCCATGGCGCTGCACCTGGAGTCGGTCGAGCGGGTCCTCTCGCCGACCGGGCTGTGGGACCAGGGGTTCCAGTTCGGCGACTGGCTCGACCCCGACGCCTCGCCGCACGATCCCGCCGCCGCGAAGGCCGACCCGTCCGTCGTGGCCACCGCGTGCCTGTTCCGCTCCGCCTCCTTCGCCGCCGAGGCGGCGCGGACCCTGGGGCGCGAGGAGGACGCGGAGCGGTGGAGCGCGCTCGCCGAGCGCACCCGCGAGGCCTTCGGCACGCACTACGTCGAGGCCGGCGGCCGCGTCCGCTCCGACTGCGCGACGGTCTACGCCCTCGCGATCTGCTTCGGACTGCTCGACGAGTCCACGACCCGCGCCGCCGGCGACCGGCTCGCCGAGCTCGTGCGCGTCTCCGGCTTCCGGGTCACGACCGGGTTCGCCGGGACGCCGTTCGTGACCTGGGCGCTGTCCGACACCGGCCACGTCGCCGAGGCGTACCGGCTGCTGCTGGAGCGCGAGTGCCCCTCGTGGCTGTACCCGGTGACGATGGGCGCCACCACCGTCTGGGAGCGCTGGGACTCGATGCTCCCCGACGGCACGATCAACCCGGGCGAGATGACGAGCTTCAACCACTACGCGCTCGGAGCGGTCGTCGACTGGATCTACCAGGTGGTCGGCGGCATCCGTCCCGCCGCGCCCGGCTACGCCCGGGTGCGGATCGAGCCCGTGCCCGGTCCCGGGATCGACTGGGCCCGCACGTCCTACGACAGCGTGCACGGCCGGATCGAGACGTCGTGGCGCGCCTCGGACGGGGCCTTCGACCTGGAGGTGCGGCTGCCGGACGGCCTGCCGGCGGAGATCGTGCTGCCCGACGGCGTCGCGCACGAGGTCGTCGGCGGCCGGCACCGCTTCCGCGCGATCTGATGCGACCGTCCGCGCGGCGCTCGGCATCCCGCAGCCCGGACCGAGTACGTCGGTTGTGAGGAGATCCAGCGTCTCGTGGACGCGTGCCAGGGAGAATCTCCTCAGGTACGGGGATCCCCTCAGAACCGCGGACCGCGAGGGCCGGACGACCCGGGCAACCGGTGACCTAGGCTCGGAGCGAGACGGGAAGGGGCGGGGCATGGCGGCGAGCGTGCGGGATGTGGCGGCCGCCGCAGGCGTCTCGGTGGGCACGGTCTCCAACGTGCTCAATCGGCCCGAGAGGGTCGCGGCCGCGACCGTGGAGCGGGTGCTCGCCGTGATCGACGAGCTCGGCTTCGTCCGCAACGACGCCGCCCGGCAGCTGCGGGCGGGCCGCAGCCGTTCGATCGGGCTCGTCGTGCTGGACCTGCGCAACCCCTTCTTCACCGAGGTGGCCCGGGGTGCGGAGGAGCGCGCGGCGGAGCGCGGGATGACGGTGCTGGTCGCCAACAGCGACGAGCGCGCCGACCGCGAGGCCACACACCTGGACATGTTCGAGGAGCAGCGCGTGTTCGGGGTGCTCCTCACGCCGGTCGCCGAGGCGCTGCCGCGGCTGCAGCGGCTGCGGCAGCGCGGCATCCCCGCCGTGCTCGTCGATCGCGAGACGCGCGAGCCGGGCGTCGCCTCGGTAGCCGTCGACGACGTGGCGGGCGGGCGGCTGGCGGCGGAGCACCTGCTCCGGATCGGATGCCGCAGGCTCGCGTTCGTGGGCGGGCCCGTCGCGATCCGGCAGGTCGCGGACCGGCTGCAGGGCGCGCAGCGCGCCGTCGCCGCCGTGCCGGGCGCGACGCTGGAGCTCATCGACACGCCGGCCTTGACGGTGGCCGCGGGGCGCGCCGTGGGACACCGCATCCACGAGCGGCCCGCCGGGGCGCGCCCCGACGGGATCTTCGCCGCGAACGACCTGCTCGCCCTCGGCGCTCTGCAGTCGCTCGTGATGACCGGCACGGTGCGGGTGCCCGAGGACGTCGCGCTGATCGGCTACGACGACATCGACTTCTCCTCGGCAGCGGTCGTGCCTCTGAGCTCGGTGCGACAGCCGGCTCATCTCATCGGCGCCACGGCGGTGGACCTGCTCGCCCAGATCGCCGACGGCGGCTCGCCACAGCAGGAGCACGTCGTGTTCCAGCCCGAGCTGGTCGTGCGCGCCTCGACGACGCGAGCCGGGGCGGAGGACGTGGCGGGGCGGGAGTGACCACGCTCACGGCGCGGGTGGCCACGGCGCCGCGGCTCGAGGAGATCCGCAGCGTGGCGGAGGTGTCTGGGTTCATGGCACTCCTCCAGCGACGCGCCGTCACTCGCCTCGACGTCTCGGCGCCCGTCATGTGGGGACGCGTCGCGGTCGTGAGATTCGGAGATGCCACGAGATTCGGATCCATTCTTGGCA
>JASGDW010000163.1:0-4882 GCA_047606965.1 Microbacterium sp. | reverse complement strand
GCGGCAGCGCGTCGCCCGGCCGCAGCTCGCCGCGGGCGGCGAGCGCGCGCACGCTGCCCGCGATCTCCGTCGCCGTCGTGCCCGTGATCTCAGTGGCGGTCGTCATGTCGTCTCACCTGCGCAAGGGTATGTGGTGGACATGCTACCGTTTGGCCTAGGTCAAAATATCTCCCGCCTGAAGGAGCCCTCGTGTCCACTCCCACCACCGGATCCGACCGCGTCAAGCGCGGTCTCGCCGAGATGCTCAAGGGCGGCGTCATCATGGACGTCGTCACCCCGGAGCAGGCGAGGATCGCCGAGGACGCCGGCGCGGTCGCCGTCATGGCGCTCGAACGGGTGCCCGCCGACATCCGGGCTCAGGGCGGAGTGTCGCGCATGAGCGACCCGGACATGATCGACGGGATCATCGAGGCCGTGTCGATCCCCGTGATGGCGAAGGCCCGCATCGGGCACTTCGTCGAGGCGCAGGTGCTGCAGGAGCTCGGTGTGGACTACATCGACGAGTCCGAGGTGCTCTCGCCGGCCGACTACGTCAACCACATCGACAAGTGGGGCTTCACGGTGCCCTTCGTCTGCGGCGCCACGAACCTGGGGGAGGCGCTGCGCCGGATCAACGAGGGCGCCGCGATGATCCGCTCGAAGGGCGAGGCCGGGACCGGCGACGTCTCCGAGGCGATGAAGCACATCCGGAAGATCCGCGGCGAGATCGCGGCGCTCGGCGCGCTGCCGAAGGACGAGCTGTACGTCGCGGCCAAGGAGCTTCGGGCGCCCTACGAGCTCGTCGCCGAAGTCGCCGAGACCGGCAGGCTCCCGGTCGTGCTGTTCGTCGCCGGCGGCGTCGCGACGCCGGCGGACGCCGCGATGATGATGCAGCTGGGCGCGGACGGCGTCTTCGTCGGCTCGGGCATCTTCAAGAGCGGCGACCCGGCGGCGCGGGCCGCCGCCATCGTGAAGGCGACGACCTTCTCCGACGATCCGAAGGTGATCGCCGACGTGTCCCGCGGCCTCGGCGAGGCCATGGTCGGCATCAACGTCGCCGACCTGCCCGCGCCGCACCGCCTCGCCGAGCGTGGCTGGTAGCACGCCCCGCGTCGGCGTGCTCGCCCTGCAGGGCGATGTGCGCGAGCACGCACAACTGCTGACGGGGCTGGGCGCGGACGTCGTGCTGGTCCGCCGGCCGGAGGACCTGGCGTCCGTCGACGGGCTCGTGCTGCCGGGCGGCGAGTCGAGCGTGATCGACAAGCTGTCACGGGCGTTCGGGATGCGCGAGCCCATCCGTGCCGCGATCCGCTCCGGCCTGCCCGTCTACGGCACCTGCGCGGGGCTCATCCTGCTGGCAGAGCACATCGTCGACGGCATCGAGGGGCAGCGGAGCTTCGGCGGACTCGACGTCACCGTGCGCCGCAACGCTTTCGGCGGTCAGGTCGACTCCTTCGAGACCGATCTGGACGTGCCGGCGCTGGGGGAGCGGCCGGTGCACGCGGTGTTCATCCGCGCACCGCTGGTCGAACAGGTGGGGGCGGATGCCGAGGCGTTGGCGACGCTTCCGGACGGACGGGTCGTCGCAGTGCGGCAGGGGAATCTGCTGGGCACGGCGTTCCACCCGGAGGTGAGCGGCGAGCACCGCTTCCACGAGCTGTTCCTGGAGACGGTGCGCGCGCGGAGCTGACGATCTGCGATCGTCGAGCCGGCGACGGCACCCTGACTTGATGTGTTGACGTGTTCTGCGTGGATCATTGCGGGGCTTCTGGTGGAGTGGTGGGGCGCTTCCCGAGTGAGGTTTGGAAGCGTACGAGGTAGCCGTCGGGGTCGGCTACGAGGAACTGCTCGACCCCCGTCTCTTCGGTCTCGGTGATGCGATACCACGTGGTCTCGGGCTCCATGAAAAGCGGGTGGTCTGCCTCGCGTAGCGCGGAGAGTATCGGCGAGAGCGTCGGGACGGATACTTGGAGGTTGATCCCGCGTCCCAGCGGTCGTTCCAGCGGTGCGGTGATCCAGTTCCGGCCTGCGCCTTGCTGTTCGAGCATTACGTGTGCGCTGCCGCGTGAGATGTAGGCGAATCCTTCCTCTTGGCGTTGGTAGTCGATGGTGAAGCCACACAGGCCGCACCAGAACTCGATGCTCGCGGGGGTGTCTGCCACGAGCAGTTCGGGGACGAGCGCGGGCTCGGATGTGGTCACGCCGTCGATTCTCTCAATACACGGTCGACGGCCCATGACGCTGCTCGGCGCCATATCGGCGGCTCGTGATTGGCATCCTGGTTCAAGAGACTCTGCGTGGCCGTCGGAGTCACGCAGGGGCGGGTGTAACCTCGCGAGGTGTCACGGACATCCGGTGCCCCGACGACCTGGATCGCGTTGCTGCGCGGCGTGAACGTCGGCGGTGTCACGATCCGCAACGCGGAGCTGGCGGCCGTGTTCCGGGACCTCGGCGTCGACGGGGTGAAGACCGTCCTCGCCAGCGGCAACGTGCGGTTCGAGGCGGATGCCCGGCGCACCGTGCTGAAGGCCCGCATCGAGGCGGCGTTGCGCGAGCGGTTCGGCTACGAGGCCTGGATCGCGCTGGTCACGCTCGACGAGCTCGAGAAGGCGATCGCCGGATTCCCGTTCGACGCCGACGACTCCTCACGGCAGCCCTATGTGCTCTTCTGCGGCGACGACGCCGTGCGCGCCGAGATCATCGAGGCCGCGGGTGCTCTCGACCCGGACGAGGACCGTGTGCGCGACGGTCCGGGAGTGGTCTACTGGAGCGTCCAGAAGGGGCGCACCCTGGACACCCCCTTCGGCAAGCTGCTCGGCAGGGCGCGCTACAAGGCGACCACCACCACGCGGAACCTGCGGACCCTCGCGAAGCTCGTCGGCTGACCCCCTCGCGCAGGCAGGCGGTCCGGATCCGTCGCTTAGAATCTTCTCCATGTCCGGACACTCCAAGTGGGCCACGACCAAGCACAAGAAGGCCGTCATCGACGCCCGCCGTGCCAAGTCGTGGGCCAAGCTCATCAAGAACATCGAAGTCGCGGCGAAGCTCGGCGGCGCCGATCTGCAGGGCAACCCGACGCTGTTCGACGCGGTGCTCAAGGCCAAGAAGACGTCCGTCCCGAAGGACAACATCGACCGCGCGATCAAGCGCGGCGCCGGCATCGGCGGCGAGTCCGTCGAGTACGCGTCGATCATGTACGAGGGCTACGGCCCGAACGGCGTCGCCCTGATGATCGAGTGCCTGACGGACAACAAGAACCGGGCCGCCGCCGAGGTGCGCACCGCCCTCAGCCGCAACGGCGGCACACTCGCCGACCCCGGCAGCGTCGCCTACAACTTCACCCGGAAGGGCGTCATCGTCGTGGGCGAGGGCGCGAGCGAGGACGAGGTCATGCTCGCCGTCCTCGAGGCCGGCGCCGAGGAGATCGAGCCGCACGCGCAGGGCTTCGAGGTCATCACCGAGGCCGGCGACCTCGTCACGGTGCGCTCCGCGCTGCAGGATGCCGGAATCGAGTACGAGTCGGCCGACGTCGAGTTCGTGCCGAACCTGAGGGTCGAGATCGACGCCGACACCGCCCGCAAGGTCTTCCGCCTCATCGACGCGCTCGAGGACAGCGACGACGTGCAGAACGTGTTCAGCAACTTCGACCTGTCCGCCGAGGTCCAGGCCGAGCTGGAGGACGACGAGTAGGCGCGTCCTGCGGGGGTGACCCCGATCGCGCCGTAGCGTGAAGAGGTGACCTCAGCCCTCCGCGTCATCGGCATCGACCCCGGCCTCACCCGCTGCGGCGTCGGGATCGTCGACGTGCGGCCGGACCGGTCGGCGAGCCTCGTGCACGTCGGCGTCGTGCGTTCGCCCGTGGACGCGCCGATCGCCGAGCGGCTGCGGCTCATCGCCGCCGGCATCCGTGCGGCCGTGGCCGCGCACGCCCCTCAGGTGATGGCGGTCGAGCGCGTGTTCGCGCAGCAGAACCGGCACTCCGTCATGGGCACGGCCCAGGCGAGCGGGATCGCGCTGCTGGTGGCCGCGGAGCACGGGATCGCCGCGGAGACCCACACCCCCAGCGAGGTGAAGGCCGCGATAACCGGCTACGGCTCGGCCGACAAGCGTCAGGTGCAGGCCATGGTCGCGCGCGTGCTGCGGCTGTCGGAGCCGCCCCAGCCCGCGGACGCCGCCGACGCGCTGGCCCTCGCGCTATGCCACGCGTGGCGGTCCGGCCCGATCGCCGGGTCCGCCGCGCCCTCCTCGCTCACGCCGGCGCAGCGTCTCTGGCGCGAGGCGGAGCGGGCGACGCGACGGTGAGCGTGTCGCTCGAACATATCTGCGAACTCGTCCTAGGCTCGTCCACATGATCGCCTCCTTGCGCGGAACCGTCGCCCACATCGCCCCGGACTCGGTCGTGCTCGAGGTCTCGGGGGTGGGCTATCTCGTGGCCGTCACGCCCGACGTCGCCCGCGCCGCGCACCTCGGCGACGAGCTGCACCTGCACACGAGCCTCATCGTGCGCGAGGACGCGCTCTCGCTCGTCGGCTTCGCGACCCGCGAGGAGCTGGGGGCCTTCACCGCGCTCGTCGCCGTCTCCGGGGTCGGTCCGAAGTCGGCCCTCGGCGTGCTCGCCGCGTTGAGCGTCGGGCAGATCGTGGACGCCGTCGCCGCCGAGGACGACGCCCCGTTCCGGCGGGTGAGCGGCATCGGGCCGAAGACCGCGAAACTCATCGTCGTGCAGCTGACCGGCAAGCTCGCCGCGCCCGCGGCGGGCGTCGCCCCGGCCCCCGTCGGCCGATCGCTGGAGCCGCAGGTCGTGCAGGCGCTCGTCGGCCTCGGATGGCCCGAGCGGGTCGCTGCGGACGCGGTGGCCGCGGTCGCCGCGGACGCGCCGGCGGGCAGCAGCGTGCCGGCGCTG
>JASGDW010000162.1:0-22081 GCA_047606965.1 Microbacterium sp. | reverse complement strand
TCGTCGCGGCGGGAGGGATGGATGCGGACCGCGCCGCCATGATGTCGACCGACCGCGTCTCGCCCATGGTCGCCTACCTCGCGCACGAGTCCTGCGCCGTGCACGGCGAGATCCTCGTGGCCGGGGCCAACAGGTACGGCCGGTGGTTCCTCGGCTTCACGGAGGGATGGCTGGCCGAGGGGTCCGCTGTCCCGACGGTGGAGGACGTCGCCGCGCACTGGGACGAGATCAACGACCTCGACGGCTTCTACGTCCCCGCCGACCTGAACAGCTGGGCCAGCCGTTTCATGTCGCAGCTGGCCGTTCCCGGCCGCGCCGGCTGAGAGCGTCGGTGACCGCCTCCGTGGAGCGCGAGCGCTCCGCCACACGGCCGTTCGGCCTGCTCGTGACGATCTTCCTGGTCGCCGAGCTCACGCCGATCTTCGAGACCACCATGATGTCGACGGCCCTGCCGACGCTCATGACGGCCTTCGACGCGGACACCGCCACGATCTCGTGGGTCATCACGATCTTCCTGCTCGTGGGGGCGGGCACGGCGGCGATCGCGGGGCGCTTGGGCGACAGTTACGGGCGCAAGCGCGTGCTGATCGTGCTCATGGCGATCTCGGCGCTCGGATCCATCGTGAGCATCGTGGCGGGAAATCTCACGGGGGTCCTCATCGGGCGCGCGCTCCAGGGCACGAGCGCGGGGCTCTTCCCCCTCCTGATCGGCCTGGCCCGGGAGGTCGCCCCGCCCCGGCGGGTCTCGCTGCTGTCCAGCCTCACCTCGGGGGTGAGCGTCGTCGGGGGCGCCTTCGGCGCCGTGCTGGCGGGGGTGCTCCTGGAGGCCTCGGGCTGGCACAGCATGTTCGTCGCCTCCGCGGCGCTGTCGATCGTGGCGATCGCGTTCGCGATCTTCCTGCCCCGCCCCGTCACCACTGCGCGGGGCCTGGCCGGCATCGACGTCGTGGGCGCGATCGTGATGGCCCCTGCGCTCGCGGCGATCCTGTTCGGCGTGACGACCGCCAGGGCGACGGGCGTCACCCCCGCCGTCGTCGCGTTCGTGGCGGGCGGTCTCGTCCTGTTCGCGTTCTGGATCTTCTGGGAGCTGCGGATCTCGCAGCCCATGTTCAACCTGCGCCTTTTCCGGCAGCCCTCGCTCGTGCTGGCGCTGGCGGCGACCGCTTTCGTGTCCCTCGGGATCATGGCGGGCCCCGCCCTGCTCACCCCGATCCTGCAGCAGAGCCCGACGACGCTGCCGGTGGGCCTCGGGCTCACCCCGACGCAGGCGGGGCTGTTCTTCCTCGTCGGGGGGCTGCTCTCCTTCGCGCTCTCTCCGGTCGCCGGGCGCGTGGCGGGCCGCTTCGGCGCCCGCGTCGTGCTGCTGGCGGGCTTCGTCGTCGGCATCGTGGGCTACGCCGGGTTCCTCGTCTGTGTCCACGACCTGGTGCTCTCGACCGCGGCGATCCTGCTCGGCTCGGTCGGCACGGCGCTCATCGTCGTCGCGGTCCCGCTTGTGATCGTCGAGATCGTGCCGCCCGAGGACACGAGCGAGGCCGTCGCGCTCATCTACACGGTCGGGCGCACGATCTTCAGCGCCGTGGGCACGGCGATCGTCGGCATCCTCCTCACCTCCAGCACCGTGCCGGACACGACGGCCCCGACCCTGACCGCGTGGTATCTGGGCGTCGGCTTCGTGCTCGCCACGGGCGTCCTGGGTCTGATCGTCACCCTCGCCATCCGCAAGGCCGTGCCGCTGGACCGGCGCGAGCAGGCCGTCGCCACGACCGAGTGAGGAGCCGTGGCCCCGTCCGCTCAGCCGGAGGCCACCGCGCGAGGGTCGTCGTCAGCGAGCGGGGCGACGATGCCCGCGGCCAGGAAACGGACGAGGTCGGGGATGAGCACCTCGATGCGGGCGGGCGTGGCGTGGCGCACGCGCTGCGCGGCCTGGTAGCGGGCGAGGGCGTGCACGGCGCTCGTCTCGGCGACCGACCAGCGCTCGTCCAGGACCTCGCCCGGCAGCGACGGCACGAGGCGGCCGAGGAGGGTGCGCAGGGTGAAGGTGGACGCGCCGGTGTGCACGTCGGCGCCGGAGAGGCCCTCGTAGCCGCCGACCTCGATGATCAGGCGCGAGAGGAACGCGAGGTAGTGGTTGTCCGCCTGGAGGTGGATCGCGAGCGGCCAGATGAACGCGCTCACGACGTCCTCGACGGTCGCGGGGGCCCCGCCCGCCGCGAGGCCCGCGACGAGGTCGGCGCGGGCCGCCTCGCTCTCGGCGCCGCGCGCCTCCAGGATCTCGCGGACCAGGCGATCGCGATCGCCGAAGTGGTACTGCACGGCGGCGTGGTTGCGCTGCCCGGCCGCGACGCCGATGTCGCGCAGCGGGGCCGCGGCGATCCCCTGATCCGCGAACAGACGCTCCGCCGCGCGCAGGATGCGCAGCCGCGTCGCGTCGCCGCGCACGTTGCGTCGCTCGCCGCCCGCGCGCGCGGCGGAGCGACGCGAGGGCGTCTGGGGGGCGGCGGGGGGCACGCCTACGAATCTACCGGGAGCGCGGGGCCCGTGCCCGGATCCACGGCGACGCGGGCCAGCAGCGGGGCGAGCTCCGTGCCGACCGCGTAGACGTTCCCGAAGACGGGGACGCCGGCCTCGGACAGGCGCGGGACGAGCGCGTCCCCTGCGGCGTCGATCGTCGCGATCGTGAGGCGCTCCGGTGCGCTCTCGGGCGCGATGTCCAGCTCGCCGCCGCCCTCATGCAGACGCAGCCGTGGCTCGCGCAGATCGACGTCGAGGAATCCCGCGTGCGCCTGGAAGCGCACGGAGCCCGCGAACTCCAGGAGCAGCGCGCCGTCCTCACGGCGGACGGCGCGCAACGGCCAGGAGAACCCGCCGTCCTCCTGCTCGCTCGCGCCCCCCTCGACCGTGACGGTGCCCGCGGCGATGACGCGGACGTAGCGCAGGAACGAGTCCTTCACCGCCCAGCGGAGCTCCCCGGCGTCGCTCACCGCGTGTGCTCGGGCGGGAATCCGGTCAGGCCGTCCTCGAGCTGCAGCCCGAGCACGTTGAACGCCGTGCAATGCATGTCGTAGGTGCCGATCGTGAAGGCGAAGTCGATGAGCTGCTGCCTGTCGAACTGCGCCTCGAGGGCAGCCCACGTCTCGTCCGTGATCTGCTTGCGCAGGCAGAAGTCGTCGATCGCCTGGACGATGGCCGCGTCCTCCGGCGACCACTCGGGCGAGCCTGGACCGATCGAGAGCGCCTCGATCTCGGCGTCGGTGAGGTATCCGCCCAGACGGCTCATCCGCACGTGCTGCGCCCACTCGTACTCGCCGTGGCCGAGCCAGGTCGTGCGGATGATGATGATCTCGCGCACCCGGTCGGAGAGGGTGGAGTTGCGCAGGTGGTTGGAGAACGGCATCCAGCCCCGGATGAACGCGGGATGCCAGGCGTAGATGCCGAGGATGTTCGACTTTGGCCGGGCATCGGCGGCGGCCTGCGCCTGTGCGGCGGCGGGTGCGTGTGTGCGCAGCACGGCGAAGGACTCGTCGACCTCGTCGGTCCAGTCCTCGGTCGGGCGGGGGGGAACGCGCGGTGTGGTGGTCATCTCTGTCGTCCTCCCGCTCAGCCGATGAACGATCCGCCGTTGACGCTGAGCGTCTGGCCGGTCACATAGGACGCGCCGTCCGAGACGAGATAGGAGACGGCGGCGGCGATGTCCTCGCCGCGTCCCATGCGCCCGACCGGGATGTACTTGGCCATCTGCTCCTCGGGCGGGATCGTGCCCGCCGCCTGCTTGCGCAGCACGCTCCGGGAGATGACGGAGGAGGGGACGACCGTGTTCACGGTGATGCCGTTCCCGGCGAACTCGACCGCGAGGGCCTTGGTGAGCGAGAGCTGACCGCCCTTGGACGCGGCGTAGTGCGCCATCCGCGGTGAACCGCGCTGCGCGCTGGAGGAGGAGATCAGTACGACGCGTCCCCATCCGGTCTCCACGAGGTCGGGGAGGACCGCCTGCACCGTGTTGAAGGTGCCGGTCAGGTTGATCGCGATCGTGCGCTCCCATTCCTCCTGGGTCATCTCCAGGAAGGCGCGCTGCGGGGCGACGGCGGCGTTGGCCACGACGACCGAGAAGGGGCCGAGGTCCTCGCGAGCCGCGGCGACGGCGGCGTCCACCGCCGCGCGATCGCTCACATCGGCGCGATAGCCGCGCACGACCCGCCCGCCGGTGCTCAACTCCTCGGCGGCCTGTGCGGCGCTGCCCTCGCTGCTGCTGAAGATCGCGACCCGGAAGCCGTCGTCGGCCAGACGTTCGGCGATCGAGTAGCCGATTCCCGCTGAGGCGCCGGTGACCAGCGCGACCTTCCCGCCCTCGCTCACGGCCGAGCGTCCGTGTTCGATCGAAGATTGTGCGCGTTGATCATCGGAGAACGTCCTCGTATTCCATGGGTCCGGTGCACGGCGGCGGTCCTCGTCTGCGCATCCCTTGCGCGGACGGCGGAGACCCATGCACTACTGTTGTTCACAACGGAACAGTTGTTCTGTTGTCGTGTGGTCTAAGAATGATCTGCGGTCACCCGGTTGTCAAGCGAGAGAAGGCGGTGCCATGAGCGGTAAGACGGTGGGAGAGGGTGACGCCTCGGCGGAGGAGAGTCGTCGCCGGCAGCCGCTGGCGCGGGGGATCGAGCTTCTCACGCTGATGGTCGACAGCGAGCAGGAGACCCACGGCGTGCGCGAGCTCGCAGGCCGCGTCGGGGTCAGTCCCAGCACGGTGCACCGTCTGATCACGGACCTCGAGAAGCTGGGCCTGGTCGGACGTACGGCGGGGGGCTCCTACCGGCTCGGCATCGAGTTCTTGCGTCTGGCCTGGGCGACCACGGCTCGCTATCCGCTTCAGGAGGTGTCCACCGAGACGCTGCAGGAACTGACCGACCAGAGCGGCGAGTCGTCGTTCTTCTGCGTGTACAGCGAGCCGCGCCGGCGGATGATGTTCACCCTGACGATCGAGTCGCCGCACCCGCTGCGCTATACGCTCCCGCTGCAGACCTGGCTCCCGCTGCACGCCGGGGCGAGCGGTCTGGCGATCTTGGCGTATCTGCCGGCCGACGTGCAACAGGAGATCGCCCACGGGCCGCTCACTCCCCAGACCGATCGCACGCTCGTCGACGCCCCGAGCCTGCTCGGGAGGCTCGCGACCGTGCGTGAGGAGGGCTACGCGATCACCCACGGCGAGCGGATCGAGGGTGCCATCGCGGTCGCGGCGCCCGTCTTCGGCCCCGCCGGGGTCATCGCGTCGACCGGGATCACGATTCCGGAGGGTCGCTTCAACGCTGCGGAGGCGACCGCGCTCGCGGGGCTCGTGCGAGATGCCGCAAGCCGGTTGAGCGGGTACATGCGCGGGAGCCGCGACCCGCACAAGCGTTCGCGCTGACCGCGGCGGTCCGCTCACGCGGCCGTTCTGCCGGCGCGCCGGTTGACAGGCCTCCGGACGGAGGGGGATACTCTGTCTGTTGCGTTGTAGCGTTCAACCGTTCCGTTATACGGAGAATCTCAACCTTCGCTAGGGCGACGGGGTCCCGCCGGGCCCTCACGATGACGTAAGGAAGTCGCAGCTATGAGCGCAGATGGCCGCCGGGTCGTGATCGTCGGAGCCTCCCTCGCCGGGACGCGGACCGCCCAGGGCTTGCGTCAGCTCGGGTACACGGGGCCCGTGACCCTCGTCGGAGCGGAGTCCGAGCTCCCCTACGACCGGCCGCCCCTGTCCAAGGACCTCCTGAAGGCGGACTGGTCGGAGGAGGCCATCGAGAGCGTCCGGCTCGCGACGGCCGAGGAGCTGCGGGACGCCGACGTCGAGCTGATCCTGGGCAACGCCGCATCCCACCTCGACGTGGCCGCGAAGACCGTGGACCTGACGGACGGCACGAAGATCGCCTACGACGTCCTGGTCGTCGCCACGGGCGCCGTCGCCCGGCCCTCCCCGTGGCGCCCGGCCTCGGGTGTGTACCAGCTGCGCACCCTCGATGACTCGCGAGCGATCGCCGCGCGTCTCGCGCACGGCGGTCACGTCGTCGTCGTGGGCGGCGGGTTCATCGGCACCGAGATCGCGGCCGCCGCACGCGGCCACGGCTGCGAGGTCACGATCGTCGACCCGCTGGAGGAGCCGATGACCCGGCTGGTCGGGCCGGAGGTCGCGGGGAGCCTCGTCGACCTGCACGGCCGCAACGGCGCGCGCACCCGGTTCGGCGTGGGTGTCGTCGGCATCGAGGGGCGCGACGACGACCTCGTCGTCACCCTCGCGGACGGCGACACGATCCCGGCCGCGACCGTCGTCGTCGGTATCGGCTCCATCCCCTCGACGGGGTGGCTCGAGGACTCCGGGCTGGTGCTGGACAACGGCGTCGTGTGCGACGGCCTCCTGCGCGCCGAAGGGGTGCCGGACGTCTACGCCGTGGGCGATGTGGCACGCTGGCCGCACCCGGGCCGCGGCGTCCTCGTGCGCGCCGAGCACTGGACGAACGCGAGCGATCAGGCCCGCTACGTCGCGACCGCGCTCGCGACGGGGACCGAGGAGCCGTACCAGCCCTCGGATTACGTCTGGTCGGATCAGTACGACTGGAAGGTGAACGCGGTCGGCTGGCGTGACCCCGAGGGCAGCTCGATCGTCGTCGGCGACCTCGACGAGGACGGCCGCGTCGCCGTCGTCCACGCGGATGCGCACGGCGTCGCGTGCGGAGCCGTCACGGTCAACTGGGTACGGGCGCTGAACCAGCTGCGGCGGCTGCTCGCGACTGGCGGGACCGTGGCGGACATCGTGGACCAGCTGCGCCAGCGGGCCTGAGACCGATCCTCGCAGAGCATTCGGGTCGGCGTCCGGGGGAAGGGGGGTGCGATGGAGCGTTCGCGCACCCGGGTCGCATCAGCGGCTCGTGGAGACGGTCGGATGACGCAGGACGGCGACACCGGCGCGCGCGGTGCGCGGCTGGCCCTGCTCTTCGTCTCGCTGGGCCTGGTGACGTTGCTGTCTCAGCTCAACACCACGGTCTTCACGCCCGCCCTGCCGGCGCTCGTGGCCGACCTCGACGGGTTGGACGAGATGCCGTGGGTGATCGCGGCGTACATGCTGGCCTCGATCCCGACGATGCCCGTGTACGGCAAACTCAGCGACGTCTTCGGCCGAAGGCCCCTGCTCGTGGTCTCGATCGCCGCGTTCGCCGCAGGCTCCGCGATGGGCGCACTGGCACCTGACATGGGCTGGCTCATCGCGGGCCGCATCGTGCAGGGGGTCGGCAGCGGCGGGCTCACGGTGCTGCCGATGGCCGCGCTCGCCGACATCCTGCCCGCGCGCCGCCGCGGCTTCTACGCCGGCATCCTGACCGCCGTCTCCACCCTCGCCTCCCTCCTCGGTCCGTTCGCCGGGGGACTGCTCGCGCAGGGGCCGGGATGGCGGTGGACCTTCTGGCTCAACGTCCTGCTCGGGGCGGTCGCCGCGATCGGCGTGATCGCGCTGCTGCGCATCCCGGTCCGCCGGCGCCCCGAGAGGGTGCGGATCGACGTCGGCGGGATGGCGTTGATCTCCGTCGCCACCACATCCCTCGCGCTCATCACGATCTGGGGCGGCTCGACCTACGCCTGGGGATCTCCCGTGACGGTCGGGCTGATCGTGCTGGGCGCCGGCGCGGTCGTGGCCTTCGTGATCGTCGAGAGACGCGTGGCCAACCCGGTCATGCCGCTCGTCCTGTTCCGCGATCGGAACTTCGTGCTCACCAGCATCGCCTCCGTCGGGATCGGCATGCAGATGTTCGCCACGATCGCGTACCTGCCGACCTATGTGCAGATGACGTTCGGCGCGAGCGCGGCGCAGGCGGGGCTGCTGATGATCCCGATGTCCGGCGGGACGCTGCTGGCCGGCACCGTCTCGGGGCAGCTGGTCGCGCGCACGGGCCGGTACAAGCCCTATCCGATCCTGGGGACGCTGCTCATCGCCGCGGGGATGTCGGGTCTCGCCTCTCTGACCCCACAGACCTCGCTCGTGTGGATCGGCATCGCGGTGGGGCTCGTCGGGCTCGGGCTCGGCTGCTGCTTCCAGAACCTGATCCTCATCGTGCAGAACTCGTTCCCGCACGCCATCGTGGGCGTCGCGACCGCGGGCTCGAGCCTGTTCCGCCAGATCGGCGGCATGTTCGGCACGTCGCTGGTCGGCGCGATCTTCATCCACGGTCTGTCGGACCTGCTCGAGGAGCGGCTGCCGTCGGCGGCGCTCGCCGAGATCGGTACCTCGCCGAGCCCCGAGGCCGTGCAGGAGCTCCCCTCCGCGTTGCGGGAGCTCGTGGTCGCCAGCTACAACGACGCCCTCGTGCCGGTCTATCTGCTCATGGTGCCGGTCGCGCTGGCCGCGGCCGTCGCGCTGTGCTTCGTGAAGGCGAAGCCCCTGGCCGAGACGATCGCCTGAAGGCGGCGGCTCAGTACACGTCGCGGAGGTAGCGCTTCTCCCGGTGCAGCTGCTCCACCAGCTCGGCGCCTGCCTCGGCGCCGAGCTGGGCCGAGGCGATCTCGTTCAGCGCGTCGTCGACGTCGGCGGCCATCCGCTTCCCGTCTCCGCAGACGTAGAAGTACGCGCCGTCGCGCAGCCAGCGGACGAGCTCGGCGGCGTTCTCGCGGATGCGGTCCTGCACGTAGAGCTTCTGCGCATGGTCTCGCGAGAACGCCGTGTCCAGCCGCGTGAGGACGCCTTCGGCGAGGAGTCTCTCCCACTCCTCGCGGTAGCTGAAGTCGGTGGACTCGTGCTGGTCGCCGAAGAAGAGCCAGGCGGGGCCGTGCTCCGGCACCTGTGCGCGGTCGGCCAGGAACGCCCGGAACGGCGCGACCCCGACGCCGGGCCCGACCATCACGATGGGGGTGGCGGCCTCGGCGGGGAGCCGGAAGGTGCGGTTGGGCAGCGGGAAGACGCGCACGGTTCCGCCCTCGCCCACGTGGTCGGCGAGGAAGCCACTGCCGACGCCGGAGGTCAGCGCCGCGCCCGCGGCGTTGCGCTGTGTGGCGACCGTGAGGTGGACGGCATCGGGATCGACGCGCGGGCTGGAGGCGATCGAGTACGCGCGATAGCGGATGGGGCTCATGAGCCCGCCGAGCTCCTCCGCGGGCAGGGGAGAGGGCAGCTCGCGCAGCGTCTCGCACACGCCGTGCGTGCGGATCCACTCCTCCTGCGCGGCGTGCTCGCCTGCCGCATGGTCGTCGTCGGCCACGGAGCGGGCCAGCTCTCCCTCGGGTGCGAGGCGGACGACCGCCTCGAGGAGCGCAGCGGAGGGGAAGCGCAACTCCCAGCTGCGCTCGGCGAGCGAGCGGACGGGCTCCCCGTCGTACAGCTCGGATCCAGAGAGATCGGCGGCTTCGAGGAAGCTCTCGACGGCGGCGGGGCCGTTGACCGGGACGATGGCCAGCGAGTCGCCCGGCTGGTAGTCGATGCCACTGCCGGACAGATCCAGCTCGTAGTGGCGGATCTCCTTCCCGCTGCCCGGAGCGGACAGGAGCCTGGCCGCCGTCAGCCTCGCATTGAAGGGGTTCTCGCGGTTCCACCCGGACGAGACGAGCGTCCCGGCCGCCGATGGTGCCGTCGCCTCCCCGCCGCCGTCCTCCGTTTCGTCCGACGTCGCGGGGGCCAACTGCGCCACGCGGGCGGCGATCCATGCGTTCGCGGGGATGTCGTAGTTCACGTCGCACTCGACGCGCTCGGCGATACGGGTCGCGCCGAGCTCCTCCAGGCGCGTGTCGATGCTCACTCCCGCGCCGCAGAAATAGGTGTAGCCGCTGTCGCCGAGGGCGAGGACGGCGTAGTGGAGCCCGGCCAGCGACGGCGCGTCGGGGGCGCTGAGCCGCTTCCAGAACTTGTCCGCCGTGTAGGGCATGTCGCCCTCGCCGGAGGTCGAGACGACGATCAGCACGGTGCCCAGCTCCACGAGCTCCTCGACGGGTTGGTCGTTGAGGGTCTGACACTCGGTCTCCAGACCGTTCTCCGTGAGGACCTCGCCGAGGTTGTCGGCCACGATCTCGGCGTTTCCCATCTCGCTGCCGAAGAGGATGCGGAGGGTCGCGGGCATAGGGATCCGATCGGCCGCTCCCGCGGACGGGGTCTGCCGATCCGCGCTCGCGGGAGCGGCGTTGACATCGACGACGGACATGATCTCGCAGTCCTCACTTCTTCGTTGCAGGTGGCGCGATACTTCTTCGGTCCGAGAGGAGCCGGGACGACATGCCGAGGCGCATCGTTCGGATCTCATACCGTTCTTTTAAATAGAACGTGCGAACGGTATAACGCAACGCAAGTATCCCTTGTGGCCGAGCGCGTGTCAACGACGATCTCCCGAGCCGCCGGCTCGACCCCGGACCGGCGACGGCCGCATGAACTTCTCCGTGGGCGAACAGGGCCTGTCGACGTTCGCACCGGATCGGGGTACACTCACATCTAAGCCCGACGACCTAAAACGCCCCACCCCATCCCGGTCGCTGAAAAGAGGGAGAATCTTCGATGACGAAGACGGTATTCACGAGCGAACGCGTCGATCCGTATAGCCCCCCCGACGTGCAGCTGCGCCTGCAGGAGGAGGAGCCCGTCGCCCACCTCGACTGGCCCGGTCGAGGCGAGGTCTGGACGATCGCCAAGCATGAGGACGTGCGCGCCGTCCTCATCGACACGCGTTTCAGCTCCGACCGCGAGGATCCCAGACACCCCGCGCATGCGGCGTACAACCCGGCGACCCACAACGGTCAGCTCATCGAGCTCGACCCGCCCGTGCACACGACGCTGCGCGGGCGCGTCATGAACGAGTTCACGGTCAAGCGGATCGGTGCGATGCGGCCGCGCGTCGAAGAGGTGGTCGGCCGGACCATCGACGCCATGATCGCCGGCGGCAACGAGGGCGACCTCGTGGAGCTGCTGGCCCTCCCGGTGCCCTCGCTCGTGATCGCAGACCTGTTGAACGTGCCGGAGAAGGACCACGGCTTCTTCCAGGAGCACAGCTCGACCTTCTCGGGGGATGGCGCACCCGAGGCGCGCGTCGCAGCGATCGAGGCCATCCGCTCTTACATCGCCGGCATGGTCGACGATCGGATCGCCAAACCGGGCGATGACATCCTCAGCCGTCAGCTGGCGGCCGGGGCGTCGCGCGACGAGGCGATCGGGCTGGGCTTCCTGCTCCTGATCGCGGGCCACGAGACGACGGCGAACCAGATCGCGCTGTCCATCATGACCCTCCTGGACAAGCCGGAGCTGCTCGCGGAGCTCCAGGCCGACATCTCACTCGTCCCCGGCGCCGTCGAGGAGCTCCTGCGGTACTTCTCGATCGCCGAGTCCGGTGGCCTGAGGCTCGCGACGGCCGACATCGAGGTGCGTGGCGTGACGATCCCAGAGGGGTCGACCGTGTGGGCGCTGGAGAACCTGGCCAATCGTGACCCGGACGTCTTTCCCGAGCCGCACAAGATCGACTTCCGTCGTGGGGCCCGCAACCACGTCGCGTTCGGCTTCGGACCGCACCAGTGTCTCGGGCAGAACGTCGCCCGTCTCGAGCTCGAGGTCGTGCTCCGGCAGGTGGTCGAGCGCCTCCCCACTCTGAAGCTGGCGGTGCCGGTCTCGGAGCTGACCTTCAAGAACGTGGGCAACTTCGGCCCCCACTCCCTTCCGGTGACCTGGTGAGCGTCCACGTCGTCGCGAGGAGGGCGACCTGCATCGGTGCGGGCCAGTGCGTCTTCGCCGCCCCCGACACCTTCGACCAGGACGACGACGGCTGGGTCATGGTCCTCGACGACGCCCCGGACGCTGCCGAGGAGGCCGCCGTGCGCCAGGCCGTGCAGATCTGCCCGTCGCGGTCGATCTCGCTCGTGGAGGACTGAGCGTATACATCACCGGGAGAGAGGGGCCGTGCACGACATCGTCTGTCGCGCACGGCCCCTCTCTCCCGGTGTCCGGCCGGTCAGCGCTCAGCCCGCGGGGACGGTCTCCGAGGGCGTCTCGACCGTGTTCGCGATCGTGGCGATCGCGCCCTCGGCCACGAGCTCGTCGACCTCCTGCTGGGTGAGGCCCAGATCCTCGATGAGCAGGTCGACCGTGTCGCCGCCCAGTGCGGGGGGATACGTCGCCGCGGGCTGGACGGTGTCGACGAAGCGGATCGGCGTGCTGACGTTCTCGAACTCCGCCCGCTCGCCGTGCACGGTCACGAGCGTTCCATCGTCGGCCTCACGCGCGTCTGCGAGCGCCTCGAGCACGTTCTTGATCGGTGCGACGGGGACCTGGGCGACGGTCAGGACCTCGACCCACTCGGCGGCGGGGCGCTCGGCGAAGCGCGCGCCCAGGATCTCCCACAGCGCCTCCTTGTTGGCCAGGCGTGCGGCTGCGGTCGCGAAGCGCTCGTCCGAGATGAGCTCCTCGTGGCCGATCGCGCGGCACATGCCCTCCCACATCCGCGGGGTGTTCGCGGTGATCACGAACTCGCGGCCGTCGCCGCCCCGGAACGAGCGGTAGGTCGCGATGGAGTCGTGGCCCGCGCCCTGCGGCTCGGGGGCGACGCCGCTGACGATCGTGTACAGCGCCTGGTAGGACAGCATCGCCAGCTGGCCGTGCAGCATCGACACGTCGATGATGCGGCCCCGGCCCGTGGTGTCGCGTGCGTGGAGGGCGGCCAGGATCCCGATGATCGCGTACAGTCCCGCAACGACGTCGCCGGCGGGGATGCCCAGCCTCGCGGCCGGGGCGCCGGGGTGCCCCGTGAGGCTCATGACGCCGCTGAGCGCCTGCACGACCATGTCGTACGCGGGCCGGTCGCGCAGTGCGCCCTCCTGGCCGAAGCCGCTGATGGAGGCCCAGACGAGCCGCGGGTTCGCCTGTGTGACCTCGCCGGGATCGATCCCCAGCCGCGTGCACACGCCCGGCCGGAAGTTCTCGATCACGACGTCGGCCGTCGAGATCAGTTGGCGCAGGACCGCGAGCCCGCGCGGGTTCTTCAGGTCCAGGGCGATGCTGCGCTTGTTGCGGTTGTTGGCGAGAAAGTAAGCACTATCACCTAATATTTCCGGTCCGACGATCGCGCGGCTCGAGTCTCCCGCGAGCGATTCGACCTTGACGACCTCGGCGCCGAGGTCCCCGAGCAGCTGCGTCGCCGAGGGGCCCGAGAGGAACGTGGTGAGATCCACCACGCGCAGCCCCTCGAGCGGTGGTCGGTTCGCCGGGCTCATGCTGCCTCGAAGACGTGGATCGTGCAGGCGCCGTGGTCCAGGCCCGCGGTGCCCCCGCCCGTGACGTGGGTGAGCGCCCAGCGGGCGTCATCGATCTGCCGGTCGCCCGCCTGGCTCGTGAGCTGCCAGAATGCCTCCGCCGCCTGGGCCACGCCGCTGGCGCCCACCGGGTGCCCCTTCGCGAGCAGGCCGCCGCTGGGGTTGACGACGACGTCGCCGCCGAAGGTCGTGCGGCCGTCGCGCAGGAGGTCGACGGCGTGGCCGTGCTCGGCCAAGCCCAGTGCCTCGTAGTACACCAGCTCTGCGATCGAGAAGGCGTCGTGGCACTCGATCATGTCGAGGTCTTTCGGCTCGATGCCCGCCATGGCGTAGGCGTCGCGCGCGGAGTCGTAGGTGATCTCCGGCTTGGTCATGTCGCGGAAGCCCTCCTCGACGTGACCGGAGTGCAGCACGGACGCGGCGACCCGCATGGCGGGGGCCGTGCCCAGCCTGTTGCGCGCACGCTCGGAGGCCAGGACCACGACGGCGGCGCCGTCGCCCGTCGGGCAGCACATGAGGAGCGTGAGCGGGTCGGCCACCGGACGCGCCGAGAGCACCTCCTCGACCGTCACCTCCTGCCGGAACTGCGCGAAGGGGTTCAGTGCGCCGTGCCGGCGGGCCTTGACGCTGACGAGCGCCAGGTCCTCGGGCGTCGCGTCGAACTCGTACAGGTAGCGGGTCGCGCGCATCGCGTAGACGGCGGGCATCACGATCCCCTGCCTGACCTCGCGGTCCTCGGGGGAGAGAGGGAGCGTGCCCCCGCCGAACTGCGTGAGCTTCTCGACGCCGATCACGACGGCCACGTCGACCAGTCCCTGCGAGATGTCCCGCCAGGCCTCATGGATGGCGGTCGCCCCGCTCGAGCAGGCGTTGTCGACGTTGACGGTGGGAACCGTTCCCAGCCCGATCTCCTTGCAGATCCGCTGGCCGGTCATCATCCCGCCGTACGAGTGGCCGACGTAGATCGCGTCGACGTCGGACTTGTCGACGCCTGCGCTCTTCAGAGCGTCCACGAGCGGCGAGACCGCCAGCCCGACATAGGACGAGCTCCGGTGCTTGCCGAACGGGATCATCGCCGCGGAGATCACGAACACGTCGCTGGACATGGAGCTTCCTCTCGTCATTCGCCGGACACCGGCGAGAAGTACCAGTCGTCGCCGTCGACGCCCAGCTCGACGCGCTGCCCGGGTCGCAGGGGGATCTCGCCCTCCCGGAGGTCCGTGAGCGTGCGCACGTCGTCGTCGAGGTCGACGTAGCCGAGCGGCCGGATGCCGTCGCCGCCCACGTGCAGCCGGGTGAAGGAGTACAGCACGCCCGTGGTCGGCAGCTCGATCCGCGCGACGTCCCGCCCGACGCAGTTGCTGCACACGACGCGGGCGCCGATCATGACGCGGCCGCAGTCGTTGCAGCGGGTCCCGACCAGTCGCGGCCCGTCGGGGAAGTATCCGAGCAGGCTGTCCTGCTCGAGGTCCGCGATGGGCTGCGAGGCCGGTGCCTCGGTTGCGACCCTCATGCTGCGCCTCCTCCGTTCGCCGCCGCGGCTGCCCGGGCGATCGCCCTCGTCGGGCACACGTCGATGGCCTTCTGGATCTTGTCGTCGCTGTCGCCGTGGTCGTCCGTCACGATCGCGATGCTCAGCTCGTCGAGGTCGAAGGTGTTCGGCGCGTAGAACGTGCACTGCCCCGAGCCCATGCACCGGTCGCGATCGACGGTGAGCTCCGCCATCAGTCTTCGCCCCTCTCCGTGTAGGTGAGGTAGAGGTGGGTGTGGCCGCGGAACTTGTAGCTGCTGATGAGCTCCCAGCTGCGCTCGCCGGCCGGTCCGTGGTGCGAGGCGTCGATCTCGATAGCGCTCGTGCGTTCGAGGAACCGCTGCAGCGAGTACACCGTCTCGGCGCGTGCGAGGGGCGCTCCGGGGCAGGTGTGGATGCCGCGGCCGAACGCCAGGTGCTGACGCGCGTTGGCGCGGGTCACGTCGAAGGAGGCGGGGTCGTCGAACATGCGCGGGTCACGGCCTGCGGCGCCGTGCAGCAGCATGACGACCGTTCCCGGCGCGAGGTCGAAGCCGCCGAGCGAGGTCGCCTTCTTCGTCAGGCGGAACGAGCCCTTGATCGGCGCCTCGATCCGCAGCGACTCCTCGATGAAAGCCGGGATCAGGCTGAGGTTCTCGCGCAGCAGCCGCTGCAGCGCCTGGTCGTCGGCGATCCGCTGCAGGCAGATGCCCATCAACTGCACCGTCGTCTCCTGGCCGGCCGCGAACAGGTTCGAGGCGATGCGCGCCACCTCGATCGGCTCGGGGAGCGTGCCGTCCGGGAAGGTGGCCAGCGCCATGCCGGTGAGGATGTCGTCGGTGGGCTCGGTGCGGCGCTCCTCGATCTTCGCGATGAAGTAGTCGTAGAGCAGCTCGATGCCGCCGTGGCCCGAGGCGGCCTGGAGCTTGAGGTTGCCCAGGACCGGATTCGGGTTGGCGCCCAGGAGGTCGAGCAGCATCTGGTGATCGCTCTCGGGCACTCCCAGCAGGTCGGCGACGGCGAGGATGGCGTATTTCTTGGCGTAGCCCCAGATGAACTCGCAGTGCCCCTGCGGCAGCAGCTCGTCGAGGAAGCGGTCCGCCGTGCGCTTGAGGAACTCCTCGTTCTCCTTCAGGCGCTTCGGGGTGATCAGACCCATGAGGATCGCACGGTGGTCCGTGTGCATCGGCGGGTCGAACGTCACGATCTGGTCGTTCGAGGGGAACAGGTCGCGGTGCTTCTCGAGCAGCTCGGTGATGTCATCGCCCACGAGTTCGAACGGCAGGTCGAGGACGGGGCCCCCGGTGCGGTTGATCGAGGAGTAGACGTCGGGCTGGTGATAGACCTGCAGCGCTTCCTCGTACCCGGTGACGATCACGACGCCGTACTTCGGCTCTCGGAAGACCGGGTGGTTGGCGAGCATGTAGTCGAAGTACGGCTCAGCCCTGGCGGCGATCTGCTCGTCGGTGAAGAAGTCGACGGCGGCGGGATCGATGTCGACAGTGGTCATCGGTGACCCCTTTCTGTTCTGTAAAACGGAACATTTATTGCATAATACGACACAATGAGGATCCCGCCATCCGATCCGTATGTCAACAGGGAGGCCCCGCCGGACCTTCGACCTGACCTCCCTGTCGACATCAGAGGACGGTGGGCCGTGAGTCGAGGACGAGCGTCTTCGTCTCCAGGAACGCCTGCAGACCCTGGATGCCGCCCTCCCGGCCGTAGCCGGACTGCTTGAACCCGCCGTAGCCCATCCAGGTGTCGGTCTTGAAGCCGTTGTGCCCGACGGTGCCCGAGCGCAGGCGGCGCGCCACGCGGTAGGCCCGGTCGATGTCGTTCGTGAACACGGCGTTGTTCAACCCGTACTGCGTCGCGTTGGCCAATTCGATCGCCTGTTCCTCGCTCGAGGTGGGGATGACCGAGATGACGGGGCCGAAGATCTCCTCCTGCGCGATGGTCGACGCGTTGTCCACGTTGGCGAACACGGTCGGCTCGACGAAGTAGCCGCGGTCCAGGTGTGCGGGACGGCCGCCGCCGGTCACGAGCTTCGCGCCCTCCGCGCGGCCCTTCTCGATGTAGTCGAGCACCCGCGCCTGCTGGCGGGCCATCGCGAGGGGGCCCATCTGCGACTCGGGGTCGAAGGGGTCGCCCACGCGGACCGAGCCGAACGACGAGCCGAGCGCCTCCGCGAAGGCGTCATGCTGCTTCTCGGAGACGATGACGCGCGTCAGCGACATGCAGACCTGGCCGGTGATCGAGGTCTCCGACTGGGCGATGGCGGCGGCCGCCGCCTCGAGGTCGTAGTCGTCGAGCACGACCGCGGCTGACTTTCCGCCCAGCTCCAGCGTGTACCGCGCGAGCCGCTCTCCGGCCAGGGTCGCGATCCGGCGACCCACGGGACCGGAGCCGGTGAAGCCGATCTTGTCGATGCGCGGGTCGCGCACGAGCTGCTCGGAGACCTCGCGGTCGGCGGTCACGACGTTCAGGACGCCCGCCGGCAGCCCGATCTCCTCGGCGATCTCCGCGAGGATGTAGAGCTCGCCGGGAGCCTCCGGCGGCGCCTTGAGGACGATCGTGCAGCCGGCCAGCAGCGCCGGCGCGACCTTGTACGCGGCCAGCGAGAGCGGGGTGTTCCAGGGGACGATCGCTGCGACCACGCCGACCGGCTCGTGCACGACGGCGCCCCAGTCGGAGAACTCGGGCTTGGCGGGCTGGACCCATTCGAAGGTGTCCGCGAGACCGGCGTAGGACTCGAAGAGGGCCGGGACGCGGGCGATCGAATAGGCGGACATCCGGAAGATCGGGCCCGCCTGGCGGGTCCAGAACGTCGCGGCCTCCTCCTGCCGTGCGCGTAGCCCCGCCGCGAACTTCTTCAGGTACTCGGCGCGCTCGCGCGGGTCGAGGAATGGCCATTCGGTGTGGTCGAAGGCGTTGCGCGCCGCGGCGACCGCGGCGTCCATGTCCTCCGGCCCGGCCTCGGCGACGCTGTAGAAGACCTCCTCGGTCGCCGAGTCGATCACCTCGAACGCCGATCGGCTCTTGGGGAGGACCCATTCGCCGTCGATGTAGAGGCGGTCGGTGTGCTTGAGAGAGACCGGTGCGTCGCGCACCGTCAGCAGATCCGTCACTGCCGTGTCCTTTCGACGATGTGTGGGGGAACAGAGCCGGCGGCTCAGGCGTTGGCGCGGGACATCACGCCAGCGAGGGTCCATCCGAGCCGGTCGGGGCTGAGCCCGGCCAGCTGCAGCGCGTTCATCCCGTAGTCGACCGAGAGGTGCGCTCCCGAGACGTAGCCGGCCAGGTCGCTGCCGAGGAAGACGAGAACGCGGGCCATGTCGACCGACTCGGCCAGGCGCCCGGCGGGGCCGAGGTCCGCCTCGACCGCGTCCATCCCGCCCTTCATCTCGGCGAACTCCGGCAGCATGCCCGAGACCGTCATGGCCGGCAGCACCGCGTTGATCCGGATCTTCTTCAGGTCGGCGAGCTCGCCGACCTGGGTCGCGACCCAGTAGTTCAGCGCTCGCTTGGAGATGATGTAGCCGAGCGAGCCGGGGACGTCGCCGCCGTAGGTGTCGTTCAGGGCCTCGACCGCGCCGACGAGCCCCTCCCACCCCGTGGGCTCGGTCAGCGGCACGAGCTCGTCGCGCACCCCGGGTGTCTCCCAGCGCAGGCCGCCGTTGGAGGTGACGAAGGTGAGCGAGCCGCCGGGGGCGATCCGCTCGCGCAGGTAGGTGTCGGTGACGTATTTGTTCGCGACGTAGTTGATCGTGATGGTGTCCGTGAAGGACTGGTGCACGCCCGACACGCCGGCGACGCCGAAGAACGCGTCGATCTGATCCGGCAGCTCGGCGAAGGCCGCGTCGATCGAGTCCTTCTCGCCGAGGTTCGCGATCAGGGAGGCGGCGACGCCCTGGGTCGGGGACTCGATCCGGTCGAGAGCGTAGACCGAGGCGCCCAGCTCCACGAGCAGTTCTGCGAGCGCCTTGCCCATTCCCGATGCCGCGCCCGTGACGACGCACACCTTGCCGTTATAGCCCAAAAGGTCCGACATCCAGACTTCCTTGTCCTCAGTGACGTTCTTTAATATCGAACATCATGTGTATATAGCGAAACAGATGGTCTGAGGGTTGCACATGAGAGGGTGTGCGTCAACGGGTGCGATGCCGCGATGATCTTATGGAAACCAGGAGCGAACACCGTGGTTGACAGTGCGGAGGTGGTTCCTGCACTATGAGCCCGGTGGTACAGAACAAAACATGCGTTCCGTTGAACGGCGATAGCCCGTTCCGTATCTCGCGCATGTCGACCGCCCCACCCGCTCGTTCGACGCGGCGGACCGCCCGGAGGGCGCAGGCCGCCGCGTCCCATGCTGGTCGTCGGCGACCCGGGTCGCTGATCCCGTCGACGATGCCCGGCAGCTCCGGGCGAAAGGAGCATCCGCATGACCGATGATCTGGGACCCGACCCCGTCCTTCCGTTCCTGCGTGAGATCGCGGCCGAGCACGATGCTGCGCGTCACCGGGACGGTGTGCGCTGCCGCGGCTCGGTCGCGCTGATCGACGAGGCCGCACGTCTGCGCGGCGTCGCCGCGGTCGAGCGGGGGAGGGCGATCTCGCTCGAGCGCGAGATCGAGACGCGCCCCGACCGGCTCGTCGTGATGGCCGAGGCCGCCGAGGAGGAGAAGCGCCAGTGGCAGGCGTTGGCGGTCGCCGAGCTCCCCGAGGGGCACGGCAGCGTCGACCTCGAGGTCCAGGTCGGGATCCACGGGCGATCCGTCCACGGCGGCGACGTCATCCGCTACGACGCGCACGGCGTCCACAACACGCACATGGACGGACTCGCGCACATCGGCGCGGATGCGACCTGGCACGGGCCGATCCCCGCCCGGGCGTCCGAGACCGACGAGGACACCATGGTCTCCTGGGCCCAGCATGGCATCGCCACCCGCGGTGTCCTCCTGGACGTCCCGGCGGTCCGCGGTGTCGACTGGGTCACGGCGGAGGAGCCGGTCACCGCGGACGACCTGGATGCGGCGTTGCACGCGACGGGCGTCGAGCTCGAACCGGGCGACGCGCTCCTGATCTATCAGGGCCGTGACCGCTTCGAAGCGGCGGGGAACCGCTACACCCCCGGGGCGGTGCTGCGGCCTCGTCCGGGGATCGGCGAGTCGGGCGCTCGCTGGATCGCCCGTCAGGACCCCGGGCTGGTCTCCTGGGACTTCCACGACGCCCGCAGCAACCCCACGAACGCGCTGGAGGTGCACGGTCTGATCCATGCGATCGGCCTGTGCCTGGTCGACAACAGTCTGCTCGGTCCCGCAGCCGCCGCGTTGCGGGAGGCGGGGACCTCGACCGGTCTGCTCGTGGCTGCGCCGACCGCGATCCACCGCTCCACCGGGGTGATCATCAACCCGCTGCTGCTCTACTAGGGTGATCGGCGTCCTTGGCGCTCGCTCAATGTTCGTTTGAAACGAACGTTCGTTTCTTTTTTGGAAACATGAGCGGAGCGACGCTGCGGCGCATCCTCCGTCAGGAACAGCGCCCGTACCGGGTATTTTCTGGCCCAATGGAATGCCCGAAAGATTTCTTCTTGACCGGGGCCGCGAGCAAGGGCAGGATTATCGCGCAATAAGGATCACACGTTCTATATTGCAGAACACCTTACGGGCGGTCGACGAGGCTTCGCCACGGGGGGAAGAGCCAGTGCGCTGCGCGCGGACTGGCCTGGACAGAGTCGTTCATCGCCCGTCGGCGGACACCCGGAAGGTGTGCGTCGACGGCCATCCCCCGGAAAGGGGCATGCATGTCTTCACACGCATCACCGTTCACCGCCGCCGTCCGCACCTCGGGCTCCCGGTCGTTCCCCTATATCCTCGTGGTGCTCGTCCTCGCGGCCGTCACCAGCGCGTTCGAGGCCACGATGATGTACACCGCGCTGCCGAGCCTCGAGGAGGACTTCGGCGTCGACATCAGCACGGCCAGCTGGGTGCTGACCGGGTTCGCGCTCGTCGGCGCGGCCTCCGCGGCGATCAGCGGGCGTCTCGGCGACGTCTTCGGGCGCAAGCGCGTGCTGATCGTCCTCCTGCTGGCATCGATCCTCGGCTCCGTGGTCAGTCTCGTGGTTCCGAGCATCTCGGGGGTCATCCTGGGGCGCGCGATCCAGGGTCTTGCCGGGGGCATCCTGCCCCTCGCGTTCGGCATCGTCCGCGAGCACGTGAAGGAGAAGAACCTCTCGGTCGCCGTGGCGGTCACGGCCGGAGCGGCGATGGTCGCCGGTGCCGTGGGCAACGTCGTCGCCGGCTACATCGTGCAGTTCGCCGGCTGGCACTGGATCTTCGTCGTCTCCGGCGTGCTGACCCTGGTCACGGCGATCCTCGCGATCTGGCTGCCCGCATCTCTCCGCTCCGGACAGCGCGACCGCATCGACTGGATCGGCGGCATCCTGTTCGCCCCGGGCCTGGCGCTTGTGCTGTTCGGCGTGAACGCGTCGACCGGGCTGGGTTGGGGCTCGGCGCTGGTGTGGGGCATGATCGGCATCGGCGGGCTCGTCCTGGTCTTCTGGGCGATCTGGGAGGCGCGCATCTCTGCGCCGATGGTCAACGTGCGCTACTTCGCTCAGCGCAACCTCGGGCTGACCTTCGTGATCACGGCCCTCACCGGCTTCGGCCTGGGCGGGGCGGGCTATCTCGGCCAGCTCATCATGCAGTACCCCACGGAGGCCCCGGTCGGCTTCGGCATCGATCCGGGCCCGGCGGGGCTCACCTCGTTCTGCATCGGCCTGTTCGGGTTCGCGCTGTCCCCGCTGGCCGGACGCATCGCGCGCGGCGGCCGTGGCCGGGTGAGCTTCACGATCTCCGCCGTCGCCGGCATCGTCGCCGCCGTGCTCACGGCGCTGTCGGCGACGGTCTGGGACTCGTTCCCGCTCTTCGTGGTCAGCCAGTTGGTCCTCACGGTCTCGACGTCCTTCCTGCTGTCGTCGCTGCCGACGCTCGTGATCGAAGGATCCGCGCCCGAGAACACGAGCGAGGTGACCGGTATCCAGACCGTGATCCAGACGGCGTTCTCGGGCGTGGGCACCTCTGTGAGCAGCGCGATCCTGGCGGTGTTCGCCGTCCAGGTCGCGGTGGGCTTCACCCCCAGCAGCGAGACGGGCTACGTCATCACTTTCGTCGTGACCGCGGTGCTGACAGCCATCGCCCTGGTGGTCAGCTTTGGCCTGCGCAAGTCCGCCGGCTCCCTCGGCGCGCGGGGGACCGGCGCCTCGGAGGCCCAGGCGTTCGCCGCGTCGCACTGACTCGGAGATCCCCGCCCCGGGGCCCGGAACGCGTGCGAC
>JASGDW010000161.1:0-4050 GCA_047606965.1 Microbacterium sp. | reverse complement strand
GCGAAGGCATCCTCGATCCGCCCGAGCGCGGCGTCGACGGAGGCGACGGCGTAGCCGTGGCGCACCAGCGGGAAGGAGGCCTCCCGGATGCCCTGCGCGGTGAGCTCCCCCTCGGCGTCCTCGTCCTCGAAGGACGCCCGTGCACGCCCGAGGAAGTCATCGACCGCGCCCGGGTCGTAGCCGCGGCCGCGCGTCACCGTCGCGAATCTCGGATGGGTCTCGACCTCGTCCGAGGGCGCGGACTCCGCGACCAGCGCGTCCGGGTCGTCGTCGATCGTGGTCATGCGGTCACCGCCAAGGGGGTCAGGAGGAAGGAGACGGCGAGCGCGACGGCCGCCGAGGGGAGGATGGAGTCGAGCCGGTCGAGCACCCCGCCGTGTCCCGGCAGCCAGGAGCTCATGTCCTTGATCCCGAGGTCGCGCTTGAGCATGGACTCCCCCAGGTCGCCGGCCGTCGCCGAGCCCAGGATCGCGACGCCCAGGACGATCCCGGTCCACCACGGCAGCCCGAGCATGAGCCAGGCCAGCAGCACACCGGCGGTCACGGCGAACACGGCGGCGCCCGCGAAACCCTCCCAGGTCTTCTTGGGGCTGATCCTGGGGGCCATCGGGTGACGCCCCAGGAGCAGCCCGGTCGCGTAGGCGCCGGTGTCGGCGGCGATGGCGACGATCAGGAACGCCATGACCCACCACGCGCCCTGATCCTGGCGCAGCAGGATGAGGGCGAGCGAGGCGAGGAACGGCACATAGACGAGCACGAGGCCCGAGACCAGGACGTCGTCCAGCACGGCGCCGTAACGTCGCCCGTCCCGCGCCGACATCTGCGCGAGCAGACGCCACACGACGACGAAGGCGAGGCCGGCGAACAGCACGACCCAGTGCAGCGTCGCGCCCAGGAACCACGCGGCGAGCATGATCGCGACGCCGGCCAGCAGCAGCGGCACGACGTCGAGCCGGTGTCCGGCCGCCTGCAGCGCGCGGATCAGCTCGAACTGCCCGAGCAGCGCGGCGACGGTAGCCACGAGCATGAACGGCCAGGTGAAGAAGACGAGCGACGCGAGGACGACCGCGCCGATGGCCAGTCCGATCACGATCGCCAGCAGCAGGTCGCGTCCGGTCCGGGCCTTGATCCGCTCGTTCGCCTGATCGAACTCCGCGCGTGCGTGGGCCACCTGGCTCTCGAAATCCGTGCGCCGGGCCCGCATCTGCTCGTGGAACGACGCGGACAGCGCCGCATCCGCGTCCGGTGCGGCGGGTTCGGAGCCCGATGGAGCCTCGCTCATAGGCTGCTCAGACCTCGAGCAGTTCTGCCTCTTTGCGCTTGAGGGCCTCGTCGATCTCGTCGACGTGGGCACGCGTCAGCGCATCCAGTTCCTTCTCCCCGCGGACCAGGTCGTCCTCGCCGACGTCGCTCTTGAGCGCGTCGAGGTCGTCCTTGGCCTTACGGCGGATGCCGCGCACGTGCACCTTGGCGTCCTCGCCCTTGCCGCGCACGAGCTTGACGAACTCCTTGCGGCGCTCCTCCGTCAGCTCCGGCAACGTCACCCGCACGATGTTGCCGTCGTTGGTGGGGTTCGCTCCCAGGTTCGGCGTGTTGCGGATCGCGTCCTCGATCGCCTTCAACGCCGACTTGTCGTAGGGCGTGACGATCAGCGTGCGCGCCTCCGGGTTGTTCAGCGAGGCCAGCTGCGCCAGGGGCGTGGGCGTCCCGTAGTAGTCCACGTGGATCTTCTGGAACAGCTGCGGGTTGGCGCGCCCGGTGCGCACGGTGGCGAAGTCGTCCTTCGCGGCCTCCACGGCCCGATCCATGCGTCCAGCGGCGTCGCTCAGCACATCGGCGATCACGGTCACTCTCCTCGCTTGCGGCTCGAATGCATTCTAGTCGGCGGGCGTGTGCCGCCGAAGCGTCACACCGTGACGAGGGTGCCGATCGCCTCGCCGCGCAACGCACGGGTCACGTTGCCGGCCGGCTCCATGCCGAACACGCGCATGTCGATGCCGTTGTCCATGCACAGGCTGAACGCCGTCGCGTCGACGACCTTCAGGCCTCGCACGAGCGCGTCGGCGTAGGTCAGCCGGTCGATCCTCGTGGCGGTGGCGTCCTTCTTCGGGTCGGCGGTGTAGACCCCGTCCACACCGTTCTTGGCGACGAGGACCTCGTCCGCGCCGATCTCCAGCGCACGCTGCGCCGCGACGGTGTCCGTCGAGAAGTAGGGCAGCCCGGCGCCGGCGCCGAAGATGACGACGCGGCCCTTCTCCATGTGGCGCTGCGCGCGTCGCGGGATGTAGGGCTCCGCGACCTGGGTCATCTCGATCGCCGACTGCACCCGGGTGGCGGCTCCCGCCTGCTCGAGGAAGTCCTGCAGCGCGAGCGCGTTCATGACGGTTCCGAGCATCCCCATGTAGTCCGCCCGGCCCCGGTCCATGCCGCGCTGGCTGAGCTCGGCGCCGCGGAAGAAGTTGCCGCCGCCGACGACCACCGAGATCTCGACCTCGTCGCCCGCCTCCGCGATCTCGCGGGCGATCTGGCTGACCACGTCCGGGTTCACTCCCAGCGCGCCGCCCCCGAACGCCTCGCCCGACAGCTTCAAGAGCACCCTGCGACGTCCCGTGGACTCATCCATCACGTATGGCTCCCTCTCGCGTCCTCCCCAACCTACGGCATGCGAGAGGCCCGCACCGACAGGCGATGCGGGCCTCTCCGGCCGTGCTAGGCGCCGACCTTGAAACGCGCGAAGTCGGTGATGGTGACACCGGCGTCGGAGGCGACCTTGGCGACGGACAGCTTGTTGTCCTTCGCGTAGTCCTGGTCCAGCAGGGCGACCTGCTTGAAGTACGCGTTCACCCGGCCCTCGACGATCTTGGGCAGCGCCGCCTCCGGCTTGCCCTCGTTCCGTGAGATCTCTGTGACGATCTCGCGCTCCTTCTCGACGTCGGCCTCGGGCACGTCGTCGCGGCTGAGGTACGTGGGGTTCGCGAAGGAGATGTGCTGCGCGATCGAGCGGGCCGTCTCGGCGTCCGACCCGGTGTACGCGACGACGACGCCGATCTGCGGAGGCAGGTCCTTGCTGGTGCGGTGCAGGTACACCTCGAACGCGTCGCCGCTGAGCGTGCGCGCCCGGCGCAGCTCGACCTTCTCGCCGATGATCGCCGCCTCGTCCGAGATCAGCTGCTCGACGCTCTGGCCGCCGGCGGGGGCGGCCAGAGCCGCCTCGGCCGAGTCGGCGCCCGCCGCGGCGGCCGCGTCGGCGACCCTGTCGGCCAGCGCGATGAAGCGCTCGTTCTTCGCGACGAAGTCGGTCTCGCAGGCCAGCTCGACGAGCGTGACCGTGCCGCCCTGCTCGCGAGCGACGACGAGGCCTTCGCTGGTGGAACGGTCTGCGCGCTTCGCGTTGCCCTTCGCGCCCTTCAGACGCAGGATCTCGACCGCCTTCTCGACGTCGCCGTCGGCCTCTTCGAGGGCCTTCTTCGTGTCGACCATTCCGGTGCCGAGTTGCTCGCGCAGCGCCTTGATGTCAGCGATGGTGAAGTTCGCCATGTGTGGCAGCTCCTTATGTCTGGATTACTTGTCGGCGGCCGAGGCGTCAGCGACCTCTTCGGTCGCGACGCCGGCGGCATCCGCGATGGCCTCGTCGGCGACCGGCTCGGCGGCCACGGCGACCTCGGCCGGCTCGGTCGCGCCCGCGGCGCCCTGCTCGAGCAGCTCGCGCTCCCATTCGGCCAGCGGCTCGGCGTCCGCCTCCTCCGCGGGCTGGTGACGCTGGATGAGCCCCTCGGCGGCCGCATCGGCGATGATGCGGGTCAGCAGCGACACCGAACGGATCGCGTCGTCGTTGCCCGGGATCGGGAACTGGAACTCGTCGGGGTCGGCGTTGGTGTCGAGGATGCCGATCACCGGGATGCCGAGCTTGGTGGCCTCGTTGACCGCGAGGTGCTCGCGCTTCGCGTCGACGACCCAGACGGCCGACGGCGTCTTGGTGAGGTTGCGGATGCCGCCCAGCGACTTGTGCAGCTTGTCGAGCTCGCGCTTCTTGAGCAGCAGCTCCTTCTT